>NZ_JBXWMQ010000020.1:0-67611 GCF_059609905.1 Ruegeria sp. YTSA226 | reverse complement strand
CAGCCCGCAAAATCAACCAACTTCCCACCCAACTCAACATGCAAACCATGCAAAGGCGTGCGCTTAATATCCGTCATAAATAAATCCTTTCCCAAGCCAGTTTTCCGAGGTCATCGAATAGCTTGCAACGATGAATTTGCAGGACAGTCTGATATCACCAAGGTTCCTGTGGACGGTCTTGCGAGTCAACAACAATACCGCCCGGCCAGATTCGGGGGTGAGCGAGAATAATTTCCAAACCGCAACGAACGGCTCTGGCCCCGGACCTAGACCTGTCCTAAGACTTGCCACGCAAGAGGGACCGACATGTCACATATCACACTGGTGCGTCACGGGCAGGCCAATACCACCGCGCGCGACGAAAAGAACTATGACAAGCTCAGCGATCTGGGACATCAGCAGGCCCGCTGGCTGGGGGCGCATCTCCAGGACACACGCAGCCATTTTCCCCGGGTCTATTGCGGCACCCTGATCCGCCACGCCGAGACCACCGCCAGCATGGGGCTGACTGATCCGATCCGCGATCCGCGGCTGAACGAGATCGAGTATTTCACCATCGCGCAGCTGTTCGAGGAACAGCACGGAGTGAAAGTGCCCACTGATCGCGAAGGTTTTGTCGAGCATCTGCCCCGCACCTTTGCCGCCTGGGCCGATGGCGCCATCAAAAACACACCGGAAACCTTCGAGGAATTCGAAACCCGGGTGCGCGACGCGCTGACCGAAATCGGAACCGAAGGCGGCCCTGCCATCGTTGTGACCTCGGGCGGGTTGATTTCGATGGTTGTCCGGCAGGCGATGGGGCTGGATATCCCGGCCATGGCGCGGGTGGCTCTTGCCATCATGAACACGTCAATGCACCGTTTATACCCGATAGGTACACAGCTCAGCCCGGTTCTGTTCAATGCCGTTCCGCATCTGGAAGCACCAGACCGGCAGTTTGCACAGACCCACCTGTAACCCCAAACCAGAGGCTTTGTGATGCAACTTTACTATGCCCCTCGCACGATTTCGGTCGCCGTTGCGATTGCACTGGAAGAGGCCGGGCTGGACTATGAGGCGATCCAACTGGACTTTGCCAGTGGAGAGCAAACCAAATCCGCCTACAAGCAGATCAACCCAAAAGGCCGGGTTCCGGCGCTGGTGGTAGACGGTGGGATTTTGACCGAAACCGGGGCACTTTTGGAGTTCATCGCAGCAATGGCTCCGAAGGCCGGGCTGGTGCCTGCGGACCCGATCATGGCCGCCCGGATGCGCGAGGTGATGTATTATCTTGCCTCGACCATGCATGTGAACCACGCCCATAAGCTGCGCGGCGCGCGGTGGGCCGACAAGAAATCCAGCTGGAAGGATATGACGGCAAAAGTCGCGCAGACCATGGCAGCGTCCTGCGACTATATCTGTTCGAACGGTCTGCGTGGACCGTTTGTGCTGGGCGAGGCGTTCTCGCTGGCCGATGCCTATTTGTATGTGGTTTGCAGTTGGTTGGAAGGCGACGGCGTCGACGTTGCAACCTATCCCAAGATCGTCGCCTTTCGTGAGGCGGCAGAGGCGCGCGCTTCGCTGAAAGCCGTACGTGCCGCCGGAATGCTCTGATTAAGGGGAGAAAATATGACGCATCTATGGGTCCGGGCCGAACAGCGCCCAAACGAAGAACGGGTCGGGCTGACTCCTGAAGGCGCTTTGGGGCTGATCGCTGCTGGCATCCGCGTAACGGTCGAGGAAAGCCATGTTCGCGCCATCCCCATCGACGGTTACAAGGCTGCTGGCTGCGAGATCGCGCCCGAGAATTCCTGGCCAGATGCACCCAAGGACGCGATCATCTTTGGCCTCAAGGAACTGCCCGAGGATGGCACGCCCCTGCCCCACCGCCACATCATGTTCGGCCATGCCTATAAGGGTCAGCATTCCGGCCGGGCGCTGCTAGAACGGTTCAAGGCCGGGGGCGGAACGCTGTATGATCTGGAATATCTTGTCGAGGAAAACGGCCGCCGGGTCGCCGCCTTTGGCTATTGGGCCGGCTATGCCGGGGCGGCGGTGACACTCAAGACTTGGGCCGCGCAGCAGCGGGGCGCGGAATGCTCTCCGGTTGGTGTCTATCCCAGCAAGGACGCGTTGAATTCCGAGCTTCTGGCTGAACTAGATGCCATCGAGGCCAATAGACCAAGGGCCATCGTCATCGGTGCTCTTGGCCGCGTGGGTACCGGCGCCAGCGACCTTTGCACGGCGATGGGTGTCAGTGTCACCAAGTGGGACATGGCCGAAACCGCCAGCGGCGGGCCGTTCCCTGAAATCCTCGACCACGACCTGTTCCTGAACTGTATCTTCGCGCGCCCAGGCACGCCGGTTTTTGTCCCGCATGAGGCACTGGCCGCTGACCGCAAGCTGACCGCCATCGGCGATGTCGCCTGTGACCCCGACAGCGATTATAACCCCGTTCCAGTTTATGACCGAGCAACCACTTGGGACGCACCTGCCCTGCGCGTGGCGACCAATCCGGTTCTTGATGTAGTTGCAATCGACAATCTGCCGTCGATGCTACCGGTCGAAAGCTCGGAAGATTATGCAGCACAGCTTCTGCCTTCTCTGCTGACCCTGACCGACTTGAACAGCGGCGTCTGGGGCCGGGCCCGCGATACGTTCGACAACCATGTCTAGGAGTAGCCACGCATGGAACACCTGATCGGGGGCGCGGCTGCGGTGCTGGGCACTGTATGTTGGCTTCCTCAAACCCTAAAGACCTGGCGCTCCCGCGAGACCAAGGATCTGTCTATGCCGGCGAACCTGTTGATTCTGGCCACGTTGAGCCTGTGGCTGATTTACGGAGTGATGATTGCGGCATGGCCGCTGATATTGGGTAATGTAATATCGATCCTGCTTGTCAGCGCGATCGTGATTGCAAAACTGAGGTTTGGCTGAACAGCCGTAAAGGAGTTTTCACATGACGATTCACTGGTGTGGCACCGGCCTGTCGGCCATTCCCGGCTTACGCCGCCTGATCGAAGGCGGGCACAAGGTCACGGTCTGGAACCGGACAATCGAAAAGGCCAAGGCCGAAGTTGGTGACCTGACCAGCGATATCCGCGTTTTTGACATCGACGCCTTGGCGGCGGTGCTGGAACAGGGCGATGTCATCGTTTCGATGTTGCCCGGCGACTGGCACGTGCCCTTGGCCGAGCTTGCAATCGCGAAACAGGCGAATTTCGTCTCATCCTCCTATATCGCCCCCGAGATGCGCGCGTTGGACGAGGCGGCCCGCGAAGCCGGGGTGGCGCTGGTCAACGAGGTCGGGCTGGACCCGGGCATCGATCACCTGATGGCTCATGCACTGATCGACGACTATCGCGCTTCGGACGCGTTCGACCCGCAGAACCACCTGAGTTTCATCTCTTATTGCGGTGGCATCCCCAAGCATCCGAACCCGTTCCGGTACAAGTTCAGCTGGTCACCGCTGGGTGTGCTCAAGGCGTTGCGTTCACCATCGAAATCAATTCGCAATTATGCTCCGCTGGACGTAGCGCGCCCATGGGATGCGATTACCAGCTATATCGCACCCCTGCCCACACCCGAAAGCTTTGAGGTCTATCCGAACCGCGACTCGATCCCGTTCATGGCGCAGTACCATTTCGAGGATCACTGGCCGGTCAAGGAATTCGTCCGCGGTACGCTGCGTCTGAATGGCTGGGCCGATGCGTGGTCGGGTGTGTTTGCCGAAATCGAAACCCTGTCCGGCCCCGAAGGCGATGCACGCCTGAAGGAGATGTCGGACCAGTTCTGGGCCGACAACGCCTATGACGAGGGCGAGCCGGACCGTGTGGTTCTGTGTGTGGGCCTGAAGGCGGAAAAAGACGGCGTTCCGGTCTGGCACAAAACCTATGTGATGGATGCCTGGGGTGACGACCGCGGCACGGCAATGGCGCGGCTGGTCTCGGTCCCCGTTTCACTGGCTGTCGAAGCCGTCTTGAACCGCGCTATTCCGGCAGGCGTTCATGCGGCCCCCAATGATCCGAAACTGGTGCAGGGCTGGATGGCTGAAATCGACCGGCTGGCGCAGCACCTCGCGATCATTGACCATTCCAACTGAGATGACCGTCACGCCAATCAGGTGGCGTGACGGCAATAAAACTGGTGCCTACATCAGATCATTTTCCACGTCCTCGGCCGATACCCCTAGCGCATCCAGACCATTTTCCAGATGATCTGACATGTGCGGCGTTCCGATCAGGTAATCAGCACAGGGGGTTGAGGCTTCGGCCCTTGCGGTGGCGATGGCTTCGACCAGATCCTCGGCGAAGAAGCTTTCACGCCCGATCCACATGATAGCCACCAGTTCGGCCTGTTCGTCCTCGCTCATGTGATCAATGAACGCGCGCAACTCGCCCTCGGCCCGATTCAGCTCGCGCCCCATCAGCGCAACCTGAGCAACTTTTCTTGCTGAAATTTCCAACATGACCCGACTCCTGTGTTCGCGGCTTTCGAATGAAACAACCACTAGGCAGAGCCCGAGTCTTTGATCTTGAACAAACGCGTTAGCGCAGGCGCACACGCGAAACCGGCTGATCCGGCACCGGTGCGGTTCTGAACGGGCGAAAGGTGGCTTTTTTCACCCAAAGTTTAAGTGCTTGCCAGATGATCAGCGCAAAGGTCCGCCGCGCACCAAATGGGCGGCGCAGCAGCGACCACAGGATCACCCGGTTGGTCAGCGGACGGCGTGTCCCGGTCAGGGTGGCGATCAATCCGCCCTCGGGGCGGGTATACTCGATCCAAACGCCAACACGTTCGGGGCGATAGTCGAAACGGAAGGTATAGCTGCCCTCGATCTTCTGGAAGGGCGACACATGCAGCAGTTTGTCAGCCACCATCCTGTCGGTTGCCTTGATGGGTGAAAAGCCGGGATTGTGGCACAGATAGCTGTGGCGCGTGCCATAGGTATTGGTCACCTCGGCCACAACCGCATTGAGCGCACCCTGCCCATCGAAACAGAACCAGAAGCTGACCGGGTTGAACACATGCCCCAGAACCCGAGGCTGCGTCAGCAACATCAGGCGCGCCGGTTGCGCCACCTGCAACTGATCAAACCGCGCGCGCAGCCAGGCGGCACCGTCGCCCTGGCCCGGCTCACCCCCGTGATCCTGCGACCGCCAGTTGGCAAGATTGGCCCGGTTCACCGAAAATAGCGCCGGAGTGGTCAGATCGCGTTCAGGGTTCAGAAGAATGTAGTCGACCGAATAGCGGAAGGCGTTTTCGATCGCACCCTTGCGCCCGTGAAAGGTATGGCCCGCAACATGATCAACGGTCTGTGTCATTCGATATGGTCCGACCCGCTTGTAACCGCCCGGAGGGGCGTGGTTTTCTGAAGGTTTCTGTTACTTAGAATACGGCATCCAGCCAGGATTGGATCAAAAATATCGCTTCAGAGTGATCCGGCTTGGGACACCAACCGTATTGTGGTTATGTTTACCGAGATAGACACCGTGACCTTGGACGAGCCGGCGGCTACACCCGCCGTCCTCAAGCCTTGGCGCACAAGAAAACGCATCAAGGGTAGACAGGTGAACGGAACACAAAGCAGTTGCGACACCAGGATTGAGTGGGTGGACCATGTCAGGCGCATTCGGGATGTGCAGGATCAGGCGGCTTTTGCCGAGCTGTTCCAGCATTTTGCGCCGCGGATCAAGGCGTTCCTGATGAAGTCGGGCTCGGACGCGACCATGTCCGAGGAATGTGCGCAAGAGGTGATGGCGACCTTGTGGCACAAGGCCCATCTGTTCGATCCGACCCGGGCAACGGTGGCCACATGGGTGTTCACCATCGCACGGAACAAACGCATCGACGCCCTGCGCAAGCAACGGCGCCCCGAACCGGAAGAACTGGGCTGGGGCCACGAGTCCGAACCTGATCAGGACGACGTGATCGTCTTGCAACAAGAAACCGCGCAGCTGCGCACTGCCTTGAAGGCATTGCCTGACGCGCAAAGAGACTTGATCGAAAAGGCCTATTTCGGAGACCTGAGTCACCGGGAAATTGCGTCTCAGACTGGATTGCCTCTGGGAACGATCAAATCAAGAATTAGGCTGGCGCTGGATCGCCTGCGCCACGCAATGAACTGAGACAGAGACGATGAGCAAACAGATTAAGCATCACCTGACGGAAGATCTGCTGATGGCATATGCCGCCGGCAGCCTGCCCGAAGCGTTCGATCTGATGGTCGCGACCCATCTGTCGCTGTGTGACCATTGCCGCGCGCAGGCTGAAAGCTTTGATGCGGTTGGCGGACAGATACTGGACGCGCTGCCCTATCCTGCCCAAATGAACGACAGCGCGCTGGCTGCGACGATGGCGCTGATCGCCCAAGGCGTACCGACCCCCAAGCCCGTGAACAAGGGCTGCGCCGTGCTACCTGCCCCCCTGCAGGACTACGTCGGCGGCACTGTCAATGACATCCGATGGCGGCCCATCGGAATGGGCGTCAGACAAGCTATCTTGCCGACGAGCGGCGACGCTTCGGCACGTCTGCTGTTCATTCCGGCCGGAACCGCAGTTCCGGATCACAGCCATAACGGTATGGAATTGACCATGGTTCTGCAGGGTGCTTTCTCGGATGAGGTTGATCACTTTGCACGCGGCGATGTTGAGATTGCCGATGAAGATCTGCATCACACCCCGACCGCAGACATTACCGCAGATTGCATCTGTCTGGCCGTTACCGACGCGCCGCTAAAATTCACCAAGCTCATGCCCCGCTTGTTCCAGCCCTTCCTGCGTATCTGATCTCTGGGACCTGACGCGGTGCGCTGGCCAATTCCGGCCAATGTCGCATCGAACGGCTTGTCAGATTTCGTGCCGCGCCAGCGGTACAACGCCCGGCGTGTCGTCAGGTGCGATCTCTTCGAAATCGAAATTGTCCAGTCGCTGCGCCCGGCGCCCGGCCTTTTCAGCGCTGATCTTGATTTCCGAGATATCCTTGGCCGCCTGCCCGAAATGACGGTCCAGATTGGAAACCCGATCGCCCAGGCGATCTACATCCTTGTGCAGCAGACCCAGCTCTTTGCGGATAGCACCCGCCTGTTCCCGCATCCTTGCGTCCTTCAGGATCGCGCGCATCGTGTTCAGCGTTGCCATGCAGGTGGTGGGCGAGACGATCCAAACGCGTTTGGTAAAGCTCTCCTGCACCAATTCGGGAAACTTGGCGTGCAACTCGGCATAAACCGCTTCGGAAGGTAGGAACATCAACGCGCCATCGGCGGTTTCCCCGTCCAGGATGTATTTCTCGGAGATGTCGTTGATATGCTTGCGCACAGTTGTTCGGAACATCTGCACCGCCGCTTTCAGCTCCGTATCATTGGTCGACCCGATCAGCGCCTCATACGCTTCCAACGGGAATTTGCTGTCGATCACAATGGGGCCGGGTGGGTTGGGCAGGTGGATCAGGCAATCCGCCCGACGCCCGTTCGACAAGGTCGCCTGCAGCTTGAAACTGTCCGAGGGCAACGCCTTGGAGACGATATCGTTCAACTGAATCTCTCCGAACGCACCGCGCGTCTGTTTGTTCGACAGAATATCCTGAAGCGACAGCACATCGCCCGACAGTTTGGTGATGTTATCCTGCGCCTTGTCGATGGCCGCCAGACGCTCCTGCAACTGGGTCAGTGACGTCGCCGTCTGTTTCGACGAGCCGTGCAGCGATTCCTTCATCCGCTCCTGCATCTCGGCCAGCGCACGTGCGGATTTCATCGCGTTATCTGCCAGCCGATCGTTCATCTGCTGCTGCACCGAAGACAGGCGGGATTCAACCGTCTGGATCACCTGCAGCTGCGCATTGGCCTGCGTGTCCGAGACATGCTGCAGACCACCGCGCAGCTGCTCTTGTCCTTGTCCCAACTGCTGAACATGTTGACCCAGATGCGCCATTTGCCGCGACAGTGGCTCGGCCATCCTGGCTGACCGGTTGGCCGCTCGCAAAGACAGGAACAGCAGCAACAGGATCAATGCCACCACCCCGCCAACGATCAGGATCACGGGGTCGTTCAATGCAAATTGGGTTCCTGCAATCTCGATCATTTTGCCTCGGATGTTCTTGTTTTATTCTTCATAGCCCGCGCACCCCGCGGGATCAACTGCGTCCGAACAATCGTTCGATATCGGCCAGTTTCAGTTCCACATAAGTTGGCCGCCCATGGTTGCACTGGCCGGAATGGGGTGTCGCCTCCATCTCGCGCAGCAGCGCGTTCATCTCTTCGGCCCGCATTCGGCGGCCCGAGCGGATCGAACCGTGACAGGCGACACGGCTGAGGATCGCCTCAATCCGCGCCTGCACCATCTGGCTTTCCCCCTGATCGGACAGCTCATCCAGAATATCCAGAATCATTGCGCGGGCGTTGACCTCACCCAGAATGGCCGGGGTTTCACGCACGGCAACCGCACCTCCGCCGAAGGGCTCGAGCGTCAGGCCAAAGCGCGAAAGGTCATCTGCCACCGCCATAAGTCGCGCGCAGTCGCCTTCAGACAACTCCACGATCTCGGGGATCAGCAGCGCCTGCGCAGCCACGCCGTTCGCCGCCATCTGGGCTTTCAGCTTTTCATAGACCAACCGCTCATGCGCGGCGTGCTGATCGACAATCACCATGCCATCAGCGGTCTGGGCGATGATGTAGTTTTCATGCACCTGCCCGCGCGCGGCCCCCAAAGGCAGGTCTTCGGTCGGCGCCTCGGAAGCGGGTTCCGCGATCGGCTCAACCACGCTGCCGCTGTAATCGCGGGTCAGTTCAGCAAAGCCCGGTGCCTGCGCCTGATAGGCCATCTGGCGCGCGGCGGGTGAAGGGCGATCCATCTGGTAGACCCGCGCCGGAATGGGTTGCGGTGATTCAGGCCGCATCGCGCCGAGGGTCGCGTTCGCTACGGTTGAAGACGCCCGATGCCCGGCCTCTGCCAGCGCGTGCCGCAGAGCCGAGACAATCAGCCCGCGCGCCACGCCAGGGTCGCGGAACCGCACTTCGGATTTGGCAGGGTGCACGTTCACATCCACCAGCGTCGGATCACAGTCGATGAACAGAGCCGCCGCCGGATGCCGATCACGGCTGAGAAAGTCGAAATAGGCCGCCCGCAATGCACCGGTCAGCATCTTGTCACGCACAGGCCGTCCATTGACGAACAGGTACTGCGCCACCGCTGCACCCCGAGAATAGGTCGGCAGAGCGGCATAGCCATACAGCCGGATACCCTCACGCGTGGCGTCAATTTGCAACGCGTTCTCGGCAAACTCGCGCCCGATCACGCAGGCCAGTCGGGCATGCAACGCGTCAAACAGATCACCATTCTCACGGTCAGCCCGGAAGGTCACGCGCCCCTCGCCGCCGCCCGAGACATCGCGCAGGGTAAAGGTGACCGAGGGCTCGGCCATGGCCAGACGTTTGACCGTATCGGCGATGGCCTGCGTCTCGGCGCGGTCGGTACGCATGAATTTCAAACGCGCAGGCGTGGCAAAGAACAGATCGCGCAACTCGACCACGGTACCCGCGCGCAGAGCCGCGGGTTTCACCGCGGACATTGTGCCACCAGCGACCTGAACCTGCGCCGCATCCGCCCCCGGAACACGACTGGTTATGGTCAAACGCCCGACCGCGCCCAGCGACGGCAACGCCTCACCGCGAAAGCCGAAAGTATGAATGTTCAGCAGATCCGACCCGTCGATTTTCGAGGTTGCGTGGCGGGACAAAGCCAACGGCAAATCCGCCGCCGCAATACCACAGCCGTCATCGGTGACGCGAATCAGCGTCTTGCCCCCATCGGCGATCTCTATCGCAACCCGCGTGGCACCTGCATCAATGGCGTTCTCGATCAATTCCTTGACCGCAGAGGCCGGTCGCTCGACCACTTCGCCGGCTGCGATCCGGTTGATTGCAGCATCGTCCAACTGCCGAATTACCGGTCGAAACTCGCTGATATTGGGGTTTGCCTGCTCCATACCCCTAGACCTAGCACATGCGCACACGATTCTGCCACCGCTATGGTATTCAGATTTAGTGCAAGAAGGGGGCGTTCGGACAATCGCGCCATGTCGGCCTGCAAGGCGACGACCTTGATCACGATTGCCCGAACAAGCCGGGGTGAGTGGTGGTCAGTTGCTTAACAATACAACAACCTTAGCACGATCTGCAGATTAAGGCTCATTAACTCTGGCCGTGCTGTTCGCGTTGGCAAAGTTCAGCCGAAATACGGCATCAGCCAACAGCAGGAATATGCCGGATCAAACAGTGCCTGGAGCACCCGCGCGGGTCCGGCAGGGGCCGAAAACAGCCGCAAGCGCCAGAATCACACCAGATACCGTTGCGATCATTCCGGCGGCACTCACGGCATCGCGGGCACCCAGCCATAATGGGCCATAACCCGCCAGAACATAGCCCATCACCGCCGAAACCACGGCAAATACAACGCTCCATGCGATTTGAGATTCCAATCGGTTAGTCATCAACCGCGCCGCAGCCGGGGGGCAGATGAACATGGCAATCACGATGATCGAGCCAACCGCGTCGAAGGATGCGACGGCAGCTATCGCCGCTGTGATCACCAGCGCAAACCCCAAAGGACCGGTCCGAATACCAATCGTGCTGGCAAAACCCTCGTCAAAGGTCGAAATCTTCAATGGTCGCCAGAATATCCAGGTAAACAGGGAAACCCCTGCAAGTGTCAGCGCGATACGCGGCAATTCCGGGGGCAACCCTGCAAGCGCTGCCGGGTTCCACAGCGAGACCCATCCCGTTGCGTCCAGCCAGATCAGACTTTCGAGATTGCCATACAGCGCGTGTTCCACATCCAGATGCACGGTCGAGGTGTCCGTCTGCTCCAACAAAAGAACACCCGCCGCAAACAGGGTAGTAAAGACCACGCCCATTGCCGCACCGGGTTCGATCTGACCCAACCTGCGGATCGCCTCGATCATCACAACGGCAACCACGGCAGCACCCGCCGCGCCCAGCATCATCGGCCAGGTCGAGATCGCGCCGGTCAGCAGAAAGGCCACCACGATGCCCGGCAACACTACATGGCTGATGGCATCCCCGATCAGCGCCTGTTTGCGCAGAACCAGAAAGTTCCCCGGAAGGGCGCAGGCGATGGCGGCAAATGTCCCGATCAGCAGCGGTGTCAGTGACAGGGGAACGAATTCTTCGCCGCTCATGGTGCTATCCCCTGCGGGCCGCCGATCTGGCGGTCGATCTCGGTAATCTGGTCGCGGGTCAGCACGGTTTCGATATCGCGCAGCCCGTCATAAAGCGCCGCCGTTGCTTCGTGGGCCTGGTCCGTGCGAACGACCTCCCACCGCTTTTCGTCGCGCAGGGCTTTGGCGGCGCGGGCCTTGCCAGCCTCGGTTGCCACGCCGTCGGGGCGTGCCAAACCGGCCCGGCGCAACAAACGCAGGGTCAGCGGCTCATAGATTTTCTGCCCTTGTGCCAACGCAAGCAAGCCCTGCCGGATATGAACCCGACGCTGGAATTGCAGGTGCCGCAACACCGCCGCCAGAACACCGCGAACCGGCGCCAACAGCAACGACAGGACAAACACGGCAAAACTGACAAGAACGATAAGCGGACCCGTCGGCAGATTGGGAGCCGCCGCCGACAGTGCCGCACCGATATAACCCGAGACGCCCCCGATCAGACCCGCCAGCAACACTACTCTTTCGGACCGCTCAGTCCAAAACCGGGCTGTCACCGGCGGAATGATCAAAAGCGCAACGATCAGGATCAACCCGACAACTTTCAGGCCAACCACTGTGACGGCCATAACCAGACCCATCATTGCAAGGTCGATGCGATGCACCGGCAGGCCCCTGGCTGCTGCAAATTCAGGGTCAAAGGCCACGATCGTCATTGGACGGCGGATAATCATGACAAGCGCCAGCGTTGCCGCGCCTCCGATCGCAATGATCATCGCATCTGTCCAAAGCATTCCTGCGGTCGAGCCCAGCAGAAACCCTTCGAGCCCCGCCTGTCGGCCCACACCCATGGTCTGGATCACCGTCAGCAGCACAATGCCGAAACCAAAGAATACAGATAGGACCGCTCCGATCGCGGCATCCTCGGCCAGCCGCGTGTGCCGCGTCAGCCAGTTCATACACAAAAGGCCGATCCAAGCGGATATTGCCGACCCGACGAGCAGGCCGATCAGGTTTCTGCCGTCCCCACCGAGGGCCACAAGTACCATAAAGGCCAGACACACACCCGGCAATGTCGCATGGCTGATCGCATCGCTGACCAGTGCACGTTTGCGCAAGAACAGAAATGTGCCGGTTACCCCGGCGGAAATGCCCAGCAGGCTTGCGCCGATTGCGACAAGTGTAGCGTTATAGCCAAGCTGAAGGGTCAGAGCATCCCAATGCATGACTCACCCCAGCGCGCGTGAGATCTGGTCGATCTGCGCCGTAGCCAGACGGCCGCCATAGGCAGATTGCAATGTCTTGGCCGTAAAAGCCTCGGCCACGGGCCCCTCGGCGACTTTGCGCGTGTTGATCAGGAAAACATGGTCGAAATAGTCGGTGACGGTCGCCAGGTCATGATGCACCGCAACCACGGTCTTGCCCGCCTCTTTCAGCGATTTCAGGACGGAAATGATGGCCTTTTCAGTTGCCGCATCAACCCCGGCAAAAGGTTCGTCCAGCAGATACAGATCGGCGGCCTGCGCCAAGGCGCGCGCCAGAAAGACCCTCTGCTGCTGGCCGCCTGACAACTGGCCGATCTGCCGGTCGGCAAAGTCACGCATCCCAACACGGTGCAGGCAATCCATCGCCTGCGCCTTATGCCGGGCGCGCACCCGTCCCAACAGCCCCAGTTCGCGCGACAAGCCCATCAGAACCACGTCAATCACGCGCGTCGGGAAGTCCCAGTCCACGCTGGCCCGCTGCGGCACATATGCGATCCGGGACCGCTGTCGATCCAGCCGATCGCCAAACACCGTCACCTGACCGGACAGGGGTGAGACAATCCCCAAAGCCGCCTTCAACAGGGTCGATTTACCAGCACCGTTTGGCCCGATGATCGCTGTCATGGCACCCGGTTGCACGGTCATATCAACCGAGAAAACTGCCGGCTTCTGCCCGTACGAGACGGTCAGGCCACGAATGGCCAGCGGGCTTTTTCCAATGTCGTTTTCCGGAAGGGGGATGCCCTGATGTGCCGCCAGTTCCAGCATCTCTTAAAACCCCGCCGACAGATTGCCGCTCATGCCAGTTTTGGGAATATCAGCCCCCAGAGCGCCTGCAATTACTGTGATATTGTGATCCAGCATCCCGATGTAGGTACCCTCATAGGTGCCGGGCTCGCCCATCGCGTCCGAATAAAGCTGTCCACCGACTTCGACCTGATGTCCCCTGGCCGCTGCGCCCTCGATCAGCGCACGCATCGACCGATCCGAGACCGAGCTTTCCACGAAAACTGCCGTCAGTTGCCGGTCAACCAGCGTATCGACCAATTCGCTAATCCGGTTCAGTCCCGCCTCGGATTGGGTTGAAATACCCTGAATTCCAAGCACATCGTACCCGTATTCAGCACCGAAATACCCAAAGGCATCATGTGCCGTCACCAGAACACGGTTGTTTTCCGGGACCGCTGCAAGCACTTGCTTGCCATAAGTCTCCAGTTCCGCGATCTGCGCAAGAAAGGCCTCTGCGTTTGCCGCAAAGGTGTCCGCGGCCTCGGGGCGCGCTTGTGTCAGGGCTTTTTGCACCTCGACCACGACATCGCGCCACAGGGCCGGGCTCATCCAAAGATGGGGATCGTATTTGTCAGCATAATTGTCATGCGCGTGCAGCTTTGACTTATCAACGCCTTCGGCTACCGCAACGACCATGCGTTTACGCCCTAGGTCATGGAAGAACTCTTCCATCTGCGCCTCAAGATACAGACCATGCCACAGGATCAGATCGGACCTGGTCATAGCGACGATATCACTGCGGGTCTGACGATAGGCATGCGGGTCGACGCCGGGGCCCATAAGGCCCTTCACCTCGACCTGATCACCTCCGACCTGACGGGCGGCATCGGCAATCATACCGGTCGTGGCCACCACTTTCAGCGGCGCATCGGCCCAGGCCGAGAATGGGAATACAGCGGCGAATGCCAGCGCTGCAAGGAAACTACGACGAATCATATCAGACCCCGGAAATGGTATCTTGCTAAGATGAATATGAGAACCGCTCGCAACTAAGTCAATGCTATTGAGAATTATTCGCAAGAAAACGCCTATTTTGTCCATTTGGTCAAAAAATTTACCCTTCCAATGCCGGATGGCCTTCCATTTGCATCTTACCCGTGCGAATTTGATACAAACCTCCCAAAGGATGTGAAAATGGAAACGCAGAGCTCAGAAAGCCCCGTGCGCACCGCGCATCTGCCGCAAGTGACCGAGCCCCGGAACCCTGGAATGGAGCTTGATCTGGATTGGGTGCGGGCCGTACAGGTCAACACCTCGGCCGTTGAGCGCCGCGCAGCCACCCTGCCGGGTCGGCGCTCGGTGAAAAAGGACTACCAGGCGGCGTGGCTGCTCAAGGCGATCACCCTGATCGACCTGACCACCCTATCGGGAGACGATACCGTCGGCCGTGTCCGGCGCCTGTGCGCCAAAGCGCGGCAACCCGTGGCTTCTGCAACACTTCAGGCGTTGGACATGCCACCGATCACCACCGGCGCGGTCTGTGTCTATCACGACATGATCGAAACCGCTGTGGATGCGCTGAAGGGCACCGGGATTCCGGTGGCCGCCGTATCGACCGGATTCCCTGCAGGCTTGTCCCCGTTCCACCTGCGCGTGGCCGAGATCGAAGAAAGCGTCAAAGCCGGAGCCGAGGAAATCGACATCGTAATCTCTCGGCGTCATGTGCTGTCGGGCGACTGGCAGGCCTTGTATGACGAGATGAAAGCGTTCCGCGTGGCTTGTGGCGACGCGCATGTCAAAGCCATCCTTGCAACCGGCGAACTGGGCAGCCTACGCAACGTGGCGCGCGCCTCGCTGGTCTGCATGATGGCGGGGGCGGATTTCATCAAGACTTCGACCGGTAAGGAAAGCGTCAACGCCACGCTGCCCGTGTCGCTGGTGATGATCCGGGCGATCCGCGATTACTATGACCGCACCGGGTATCGTGTCGGATATAAACCCGCAGGCGGGATTTCCAAAGCCAAGGACGCACTAGTTTACCTGTCGCTGATCAAGGATGAGTTGGGCGACCGTTGGCTGGAGCCAGACCTGTTTCGCTTTGGCGCGTCGTCGCTTTTGGGCGATATCGAACGGCAGCTAGAACATTTCGTAACGGGTGCTTATTCCGCCGGTTACAGGCACTCGATGGGCTGAGGACGAAAACAATGACAGTCAAAGAGATTTTCGAGACCATGGATTACGGCCCTGCCCCCGAAAGCTCAGCCGAAGCGCTGGCCTGGCTGGTCGATCAGGGTGACAAATTTGGTCACTATATCGACGGGACCTTCACCAAACCGGGCAAGGGGTTCGACAGCCGCAACCCGGCGACCGGAGAGGTTTTGGCCAAGCTGACCCAGGCCAAGCAAGCCGATGTCGACGCCGCCGTATCCGCCGCCCGCAAGGCGCAGCCAAAATGGGAGAAGATGGGCGGTGCGGGTCGTGCGCGCTACCTCTATGCCATCGCGCGCCTGCTGCAAAAGCACTCGCGCCTGTTTGCAGTGCTGGAAAGCTTGGATAACGGCAAGCCGATCCGTGAATCGCGCGACATCGACATCCCTCTAGTACAGCGTCACTTTTACTACCACGCCGGCATGGCGCAGTTGATGGAAAGCGAACTACCCAACGCCGAAGCGCTGGGAGTGTGTGGACAAATCGTTCCTTGGAACTTCCCGCTGCTGATGCTGGCTTGGAAGATTGCTCCGGCGCTGGCCATGGGTAACACGGTCGTTCTGAAACCTGCCGAATATACCTCTCTGACCGCGCTGCTGTTTGCCGATATCTGCTCACAGGCCGGGCTGCCCAAGGGTGTGGTCAACATTGTCACGGGCGATGGCGCGGTAGGTGAGATGATCGTGGCCTCGGACGTGGACAAGATCGCCTTTACCGGCTCAACCGCAGTGGGGCGGCGCATCCGTGAGGCGACCGCCGGTTCGGGTAAGGCGCTGACTTTGGAGCTGGGTGGCAAGTCCGCCTATATCGTCTTTGACGACGCCGATATCGATTCCGCCATCGAAGGGCTGGTCGACGCGATCTGGTTCAATCAGGGTCAGGTTTGTTGCGCGGGTTCGCGTCTGTTGGTTCAGGAAGGCATCGCCGATCGGTTCCACGAGAAACTGCGCGCCCGAATGGACACTCTGCGCATCGGTGATCCATTGGACAAATGCATCGACGTGGGTGCTGTGGTCGACCCGGTCCAGTTGCAGACCATCAAGAGCATGGTCGACAGCAACACCGCGGGTCACGTTTATCAGGCGGCCGGCGCGCTGCCCGAAAATGGCTGTTTCTACCCGCCAACGCTGATCTCGGGCCTCGAAACCTCCGATCAACTGATGCAGGAGGAAATTTTCGGTCCGGTGCTGGTGTCCTCGACCTTCCGTACTCCGGAAGAGGCGGTTGAGCTGGCCAACAACACCCGTTACGGGCTGGCAGCGACGGTATGGACCGAGAACGTGAACCTTGCACTGGATATCGCACCGAAGCTGGTCGCGGGCGTTGTCTGGGTGAATGCCACCAATCTGTTCGATGCCGCAGCCGGGTTCGGCGGTGTGCGCGAAAGCGGCTTTGGCCGCGAAGGTGGCTGGGAAGGTCTGACCGCCTACACCAAGCCCAAAGGCAAAGGCAAACCATTGGCCAAGGCCAAGGCCGCGATGGGCGAAGGTGCCCCGGTCGATCCGATTGACCGTACTGCCAAAATGTATGTCGGCGGCAAACAGGCCCGTCCTGACAGCGGATATTCGAAACCCGTCTGGGGCAAGCCTGGCCTGCTGGGCCATGTGGGTCTGGCCAACCGCAAAGACGTCCGCAACGCGGTCGAGGCCGCAGCGGGGGCCAAGGGTTGGTCAAAGACCACCGGCCATCTACGGGCACAGATCTTGTATTACATCGGCGAAAACCTCTCGGCCCGCGCGGGTGAATTCGCTGCGCGCCTTGATGCCATGACCGGCAGGAAAGACGGCGCGAAAGAGGTCGAAGCCTCGATTCAGCGCCTGTTCACCGCCGCTGCCTGGGCCGACAAGTATGACGGCCAGGTGCACGGCGTTCCGATCCGGGGCGTGGCCATTGCCATGAAAGAACCTGTCGGCGTGATCGGCGCGCTCTGTGCTGACGAGGCGCCGCTGCTGGGTCTGGTCTCGGCCATGGCGCCTGCGATTGCGATGGGCAACCGGGTGGTTCTTGCGGCAAGCGAGCCTTACCCGCTGGCGGCGACGGATTTCTACCAAATCCTCGAAACCTCGGACGTGCCCGCTGGCGTAGTCAACATCCTGACTGGCAGCCACACGGAACTGGCGAAGCCGCTGGCTTCGCATCTGAATGTGGATGCAGTTTGGTCATTCTCGTCTACCGATCTGTCGGCCGAGATCGAGCGGGCTTCGGCCGGGAACCTGAAACGGAGTTGGGTGAATAACGCCATGGCAACCGAATGGCACGAGGATCAGACTCGCCGTTTCTTGCAGGCTGCGACCGAGGTTAAAAACATCTGGGTGCCCTACGGCGAGTAGGGACCCAGCCCTGGAGAACCCAGGGGTGCAAACAGTTTGTTCGGGTACAGATGGCGCGCTGCTGCATAGAGTGATCATTGAATGAACATAACGATGATTAACATGTGACATTGTTCATATACAGCGCCGCCACTATCCCTCAGCTTGGACCCAGTCTTAACAAGGTTGGATCGGTCCATGCTGAGTTTTCCATACGAGTTTCCTGAACTGGTACAGGTCGCCACGATGATCGGCGTCTTTGGCGCGGGCCTCTACATCACCGGCTATTTTCTGCTGCAGATGGGGATCATCCGGGGCAACGGCAGCCTCTACCCCCTGCTTGTGATCGCCGCAGCCGGATGTGTTCTGTTCAGCATGTCGGAAGAATTCAACCTCGCGGGCTCGATCATTCAGCTGGCATATATCTCGATCTCGATCCTGGGCCTGCTGCGCGGGTTTCTGTCCCGGCATTTGCTTCGGTTTTCAGATGACGAACGTCAGTTCATCGCCCTGCACCTTGAATCGCTGAAACCCCACCAAGCCCGGAAACTGTTGAACACCGCCGCCGTCAAGACCTATGAAAACGGTGACATCCTGATCGAAGAAGGCAAGACAACCGACTTTTTGGGCTTTGTCTTAAAGGGGCGGACCACGATCCTGAAAAACGGCCGGGTCATCAACCAATGTGGAGAAGATGAGATTTTGGGAGAGCTGACCTTTGGCCTTGGGCTGCCTGCCACAGCCACGGTAATAGCCACCGAACCCACCAAATGCCTGGTCTTCGACAATATCAGCCTGATGCGCTTGCTGCGGCGGAGCCGCCATATCGACGATGCATTGAAAGCAGCGCATTTCCGACATACACGGCAAAAGCTGTTGAACAGCAACAAGCACACGCTGCAGGCCCAGAGAAGACCTGCAGCGGCCTAAGGGTCAGCCGTCCAGACCTTCGGGTTTGCCAACGATGGTAAAGTGTAAACCATCTGGGTCCAGCAGTTCGGAGGCCACCCGGTTCACATCCTCAAGCGTCACTGCATTCACCTTGTCATTGCGTGTGGCGATATAGTCGATAGGCAAATCCTCCATCTGCATACCCACCATGATCCCGGCGATCTGGCTGTTGCCATCAAAGCGCAGCGGATAGGCACCGGTCAGATAGGTCTTGGCGTCGTCCAACTCCTTCTGAGTGACCCCTTCGGATGCGGCGCGCGCCCATTCGTTGCGGATCACATCAACGGCTTCGGCGATACGGTCATTGGCCGAGGACACCGACCCAAGATACACAGAGGCCAGATCCTTTGGCACCAGATAGGTCGCCACGCCATAGGTCAGACCGCGTTTTTCGCGCACTTCCTGCATCAGGCGACTTTCGAAACCCCCGCCGCCAAGAATGTGGTTCAACAGATAGGCGGAAAAGAAATCCGGGTCGTCGCGGTCGATCCCGGCATGGCCGAACAGAGCCACCGATTGCGGCGTATCGAACTCGATCACGCTCACTCCGCCAGTGATCGTCACATCGGCCCGCTTAGGGATCGGTTTGCCGGTATCCGGCAGATCAAGCAAGAGCTCGTCCAGCACCGCGCCCAGTTCCTCTGGGGTGATATCGCCGACCGCGCCTACATACAGTCGATCCTTGGTAAACACGTTCTCATATGCCGTGACCACATCATCGCGGGTCAAGGCGCTGACACTCTCGATCGTGCCCTTGCCTTCGGAACCGTAGGGGTGATCGCCATAGGCCATTTCCGCGAAGCTGCGCCCGGCAATGTCACTGGGGCTGGTCTGATCTGACCGCAGACCCGACAGAACCTGAGCGCGAACACGGTCTACGGCATCCTGATCGAAACGCGGTTCGTGAATCGTGGTCCGCAGCAGGTCAATCACCTCATCCCTGTTTTCGGTCAGAAACTGTGCCGAGATCGACACTGAATCGTCCGAGGCGCTATACCCGAACGACGCGGCCAGAGATTCCAGCTCGCGCGCATAGGTGCGGGCATCCATCTCGCCTGCGCCTTCTTCGATCAGGCCGCTCATCAGATACACCGCGCCGCGCTTTGTCGGGTCGTCCAGCGACGTGCCACCGCGGAACCGCAGCTCCAGGGCGGTGAAGGGGATCGAGTGATCCTCGACCAGCCATGCGGTGATGCCACCCGGCGAGGTGACTTCTTCAATCTCGATCTCGGCCCATGCAGGAACTGCGATGACCAAAGCAATCAGAGTTACAAATATCCGCTTCATTGCGTTACCTCATCGTCTCGCATCAGCCAGCCCGTGACCGAGGTTTCAGGCTGCAGCACTTCGCGCGCGGCGGCGATGATCTGATCACCGGTCACCGCCTGCAGGACATCAGGCCAAGCCTGTACATCTTCGACCGTCAGCCCGCTGGTCAGGGCACGGCCATAGCGATTGCCGATCCCGTCCACATTGTCACGCGCATAGGTCTGCGCGGCGCGCAGCTGCATTTTGATCCGATCCAGATCCTCTTCGTTCACACCTTCGGCGATGAAATCGGTCACGGCCTGATCCATCGCATCCTCGGCCTCTTGCAGCGACACGCCTTCGGCCGGAACAACCAGCAGATCAAATGTGGTATCGTCAAGCGACACGCCACGGTAGAACGCGCCGGTATAGACGACCTTTTGCTGCTCGAACTGCAGTTTTTCATTCAGGTACGACGTCGTGCTGCCCCCCAGTAGTTCAGCCAGAAGGAACAGGGCGGCGGCTTTTTCCTGCGCACCTGCGTCCCGTTCGGGTGCAAGATAGCTGCGCTGAACATAGGGCTGCGATACGCGCGCATCCTTAAAGGTCAGACGGCGTTCAGCGGTTTGTGGCGGCTCCTGTGATCGCACCCGTTCGGGCAGGTCCGGGTTTGCCGGGATTACCCCGTAATATTGCTCGGCCAGGGATTTGACCTCGTCTGGCTCAACATCGCCGGTCACCACCAGGATGGCGTTATTTGGCGAATAGTGGATCTGATAGAAGGACAGTGCATCGTCCAGGTCCAGCGTTTCCATCTCATGTTTCCAACCGATAACGGGGACACCATAGCGGTGGTTGAGGTATTGCGCCGCGCTGACCTGTTCACCGAACAGGGCGCGCGGGTTGTTTTCGGTACGCTGGTTACGTTCTTCCAGGATCACGTCGCGCTCGGTGGCGATGTCGTCATCGGACAGGCGGATATTGCGCATCCTGTCTGACTCCATCCGCATCATCAGCTCAAGCCGGTCGGCAGCGACACGCTGAAAATAGGCCGTGTAATCATACGAGGTGAACGCGTTGTCATTGCCGCCATTGGCCGCGACGGTGGCAGAAAACTCGCCCGCCTCCAGCGTGTCGGTGGCCTTGAACAACAGGTGTTCCAGAAAATGCGCCACACCGGACGAACCAACCGGCTCATCCGCCGATCCGGCGCGATACCAGACCATGTGCTGCACGACTGGGGCGCGGTGATCCTCGATCACGACAACGTCCATACCGTTATCCAGCGTAAAGGTGGTGACCGCCTCGTGCCCATCTTCGGCAAAAACCGGGGTGGCGGCGATCAGAGCAGCCGACAGTGCCAGAGCCCGAACCATGGGGCATCCTCCGTTTCGTTTCTGGTGTTCAAACTACGGTGGTGCCGCCCGGGTTCAACCCCGATGACGGAAAGTTAAGAATTATTCATTGACCGGCGGCGCCGATGGCGTTTCGATCCCAGCGTTCCGCGCAGCCTGGGTTTGCTTGTTCGGGTCGATAGCCCAGCGACGGTAAACCTGCGAATATCGATCTACGTTGAACAGCCGCAAACGGGTCCAGCGCCCCTGACGCTTGCGGAAATCCGCATCTTCTTGGTTGACGACCTGCCGTGTGTTTGACGGAACGCCATATCGGCTAGAGGCCGTGACAAGCGCGCCATCAGAGGCAGGCACAGCGGTATTTGGATTCGAAGCAGCCGGATTCCCGCCCAGCGCGGCAATAGCATCCCCTGTGGGATTGGCATCGGTCAGGTTGGTGCCACCCGGTGTCGGTGCGGGCAAAGAGTTGTAGTTCTCGGGCTGGGTCAGAGGTTTGACCGGCAGAATCGCAAACTCGTCCGGACCCGGGCCCGGCGGCTCGAGGTGGCGCAGACCGATATCCGAACATCCCGCAACCGCAAGACTCATAGTCACAACAAATATGGAACGCGGCAACCGCATGAAAGTCTCCAGCCTGTTTCAGGCGCTTTTATCGTATTTCCAAACCCGCGTCACGAGGGCTTTTTCCTATCAAACAGCACCAACCCGAACGCACCTGCGAATATGAATACATCGGCCAGATTGAACACATAGGGGTTGTCGAAACCACAGCAGGACATGTTCAGAAAATCCAGCACATATCCGTACAACACGCGGTCCACCACATTGCCAAGCGCACCGCCGATCAGCAGGCCGCCACAGACCAACATGAGCTTTGAGGGGGCCGTGCGCATCAACCAAATCAACACGCCCACTGAAATCACCAGCGAAACTCCGATCAGAGCCCAGCGCGCGGCGTCGCCATTGCCCTGAAACAGGCCGAAATTGATGCCGCGATTCTCGCCATATCTGAACACCAGAAAGGGCGGCAGAACGCTGATCGGCCCTTCGGCCACGCGCATCACATGAACGACCAGGTACTTGCTGATCTGGTCGATCAGAAACGCGGTCAGCGCCGCCCAGAGGAGCAATCGGGCACGCATCAGTGACGGAAATGCCGCATGCCGGTAAAGACCATGGCCAGACCGGCCTCATCTGCGGCGGCAATCACGTCGTCATCTCGCATCGAGCCGCCAGGCTGAATCACGCAGGTGGCCCCGGCCTCTGCGGCCTCCATCAAACCGTCGGGAAAGGGGAAGAACGCGTCCGACGCCACTGCTGAGCCGATGGCCAGCGGCTGTGGCAGGCCCAGAACATCGGCCATGCGCTCGGCCTTTTTGGCCGCGATCAGGGCCGAATCCACGCGGCTCATCTGGCCAGCGCCGACACCCACGGTCGCGCCGTCCTTAACATAGACGATGGCGTTGGATTTCACGTGCTTTGCCACCTTCCAGGCAAACAGAAGGTCGCGCATCTGTTCATCCGTCGGGGCCTTCTTGGTGACAACCGTCAGGTCATCCATGCCGACGAAACCGTTATCCTTGTCTTGTACCAACAGACCGCCCGCGACCTGACGCACGGTTTTGCCACCGGCGGTCACATCCGGCAGGCCTTCGGTCGTCAGAAGGCGCAGGTTTTTCTTGGCGGCAAAGATCGCCTTGGCCTCATCCGAGGCGCCAGGCGCGATCACAACCTCGGTGAAAATCCCTGTGATTTCCTGCGCAGTTTCAGCGTCCAGCGGCTGATTCAGGGCCACGATCCCGCCAAAGGCCGAGGTACGATCACAGTCGAACGCGGCCTTATAGGCGTCCAGCAGCGTGCCTCCTGTCGCAACGCCACACGGGTTGGCATGTTTGATGATGGCACAGGCCGCACTCTTGACGGGATCGAATTCCGCCACCAGCTCAAACGCCGCATCGGTGTCGTTAATGTTGTTATAGCTCAGTTCCTTGCCCTGATGCTGAAGGGCGGTCGCCACACCGGGTCGGTTGGTACCGTCGGTATAAAATGCAGCGGTCTGATGGCTGTTCTCGCCATAGCGCAGTGTCTGTTTCAACTCGCCAGCAAAAGCGCGGCGTTTGGGGGCCTCAAGCTGCAGCGCATCGGCCATCCAGTTCGACACGGCGGTATCGTAAGCAGCGGTGCGGGCATAGGCCTTTTGGGCCAACCACTGACGGAAACCATATGCGGTCTTGCCGTAATTCTCGTCCAGCTGATCCAACAGCGACGAGTAATCCTCGACATCGACCACGACATTGACAAACGCGTGGTTCTTGGAGGCGGCGCGGATCATCGCTGGGCCGCCGATGTCGATATTCTCGATACATTCGTCATAGCCAGCGCCTTTAGCCACGGTCGCCTCGAACGGATAGAGGTTCACCACCAGCAAGTCGATCGCGTCGATGCCGTGTTCGTTCATCGCGGCGACATGGGTGTCATTGTCACGCAAGGCCAGCAAGCCGCCATGCACCATAGGGTGCAGCGTCTTGACCCGGCCATCCATCATCTCGGGGAAACCGGTGATCTCGCTGACATCCTTCACCTCCAACCCCGCATCGCGCAACGCTTTTGCTGTGCCGCCGGTCGACAACAGCTCGACCCCGCGGTCGGCTAGCGCCTTACCCAGCTCGATCAGCCCGGTCTTGTCGGATACGGAAAGCAACGCGCGGCGCACGGGGTGAAGATCGGTCATGGGTCCAAAGGTCCTTTTGGCGTCAGTCAAACTCGGGCTCGTCCCGGTGCAAGTCGCGCACGGCAAAGGCTGTATCCTGCGCCTTGCTCAACGTCCACCGGATGCGCGTCGCATACTCCATTGCGCGGCCAGATAGAACGATCTGTTTTGTCGCGCGTGGCTTCAAACGGCCCTTTTCAAGATAAACACTTGGCTCGATTGACAATTTCCCCACACCATCATGGCGGAACACCCAAATCTCACCGCTTTTGAGCGCCATGGACACTGCCGCACCGCCCAAATCTATCGCCGCATCCACGTCCGGATGCAGATGGAACCGTATGTCAAAGCCGATACCAGTCAGGCTCGACGCATCCAGCGCCTTGTCAAATTGCCGCTTGGCCCTGTCACTTGTGGTAAGCAGAATATCTTCGCCGGTCAGCTCCCGCCCGTCAAAGCGCAGCTCGAACGTTCGGGCATGGGTCAGGCCGAACACTTTGGTATAGCCATCATGCCCGGCCATAAACCGGGTTCCCTCGAACGCGTCTTCGAACTCGACCGGAACATCCTTTGGCGCGTCGACCAGCCCTTCACGTTCCGTACCAGGAACAGCTGAGGTCAGACGCGCACTTGAAAAGCCGTCAAGACAAAGTGTCGAATGCGACGGCGTGGCGCGCCCGGCCCGACGCCATTCCAACCCAAAGGTTTCCCCAGACCCACAATTCACAATCAGAGGTCGGCGGCCCGAGGTCAGCTCGAACGCCAAGGTCGACGCATGTGCGTTATATGACGCATCCCCTTTGGGCGGCGAACTGGCGTCAATTATCACACTGGTCCGTGCCGCATAGAGACGGGCAAATCCCATGGACAGGCCGTTCTCGCTTTGCGGTCTGACGCCGCTTTGCGCCAGAGCCTGATCCAGACGACCCTCGACCCCGCGCCCGCCCCCGTGGAAACGGGCCAGTGCACCATCCGAATGACGCAGATTACGCATGGTCGGGGCCATCCGTTTAATCGCATTCGCCTGCGCCCCAGGTGTACCCCGCCCCAAATCGCTAAGTGCTGCCGATGTCCAGGCGAGCAGCGTGAAGACTTCCAGCAGCTCCTCGGGGTTGCGCGTGGAGATACCACCTTTTTGATCTATCTGACTGTCACATTCCCGCGCCAGAGCGCGCAGGGCGGGCTCTGCCATCTGCTCAAGCCCTTCCAAAGCCAAACCAGCCTGCACCAGACCGGCTAGCGCCTCGAACCGGGGCAGGCCAGGCGTCGCAGCATGCCAGCGTTTCGACAGGAACCAGGCCTGCTGAGATAGCGAACTGAAAAAGACCTTGCTTTGTTGCTCATCCACACCGCGCAGCAAAAAGATCGCGTGATTGATCCAACGCATCACTCGCCGGCCTGTCAGATCAGGTGCCCAACCGGGCCCGTGCCCGCGCCCATGTGCTTCGATCCAGCCCCAGACCCAGCGTTGCGCCTTTTCGCGCGCCCGGATGTCGCCAACAGCCGCCAGATCATCCAGCCAGGCAAAACCGTGGCGTTCATCGTCGAATCCGGTGCTGGGCGCGGTGACATCCCATAAGCCTGTATCCTGCGCCTCAACCAGATAGCCCGAGAACAGCAGGTTCCCAGCCACCAACTGACGCCCGCGCGCAAATGATCCAACCGTACGTGGTTCGGGATCACCGACAAATCCGGTGACGGCTTTGCGCCGCTGGCTGAGCCGCGCATAAAGCCGGTTCTGAAACCGCGACCATCGGTTTGCCATGGTGTCCGAATTTGACATGACGCTTGTTACTCTGCCCCTTGCGCTCTGCTGGCGCCTGAGACCCAACGATAGACCGGAGCAATCGTCAAGTCATCGAAAAGCGTGCCTTTAGGTCGATTTCGTCAGACAGGCGATATAGAACCCGTCCATGCCGCCCGTGCCCGGCCAATAGTCAGGCCGCAGACGCAAACCGCCCTCTTCCGTGATCCAGCTGGTTTCGATCCCTGCGACCTGCAAAGCGGCCCGGTCCACCTGCATGCCCGGATACATCTGCAGCGCCTCTTCAACCTGCACCTCGCCTTCATCGGGCAGTAACGAGCAGGTGCAGTACACCAACCGCCCGCCCGGTTTCAGAAGGGTCCAGGCATGAGCAAGCATCTGCGTTTGCAGCTCGATCAGCGCGCCGAATTCTGACCCGTCCTTGGCAAAGGGCAGATCAGGATGGCGGCGGATCGTGCCGGTGGCGGAACAGGGCGCATCCAGCAGGATAGCGTCATACTGACCCTGGTGTTCCAGCGCGTCAGCCGCGATGACCGTAGCCATCAGGCCCGTCCGCGTCAGGTTCTCGCGCACTCGTTCCAGACGCGATTCCGAGATATCCAGCGCAGTCACATCGGCCCCCGCAACCGCCAGCTGCAACGACTTGCCACCGGGCGCAGCGCAAAGGTCCAGAATTTTCTCTCCGGGCTTAGGCGCCAGAACTCGGACAGGCAGTGCGGCGGCGGCATCCTGAACCCACCAATCGCCGCGATCATATCCCGGCAGGGCCGAAACCTGCCCGGCATCCTTTATCCGCATTGATCCGGTCGGCAGTTCCTCACCCGGCGCCGTGGCCCCCGGCTTGACCGAAAGATCCAGCGGCGCGCCCTCGAAATGCGCCAGTTCCATGCCGGTCACGGCCTCGGCACCCCAGGCCATGATCAACGGATCGCGCAGCCACTCGGGCAGGCGCGGCACGCGCATTTTCGGCCAAGCCTCTGGCCCTTCCGCCGCGACCTTGCGCAGAACCGCGTTCACCAACCCCTTGAGCCGCCCATGCTTGCGCGAGCGACCGACAATCTCAACCATGGAATTTACGACGCCATGCGCTGCCTCGCCATGGCACAGCTCAACCGCTCCCAGACGCAGGGCATTATGCACGGTCAGGGCGGGGGTGCGGTTCAGGTGATTGTCCAACAGACGGTCGGCGCGTTCGAGCCCACGCAGCGTTTGCAACGCCAGCCGCTGTGCCCGCGCCCGGTCTTCTGGTGCCAATCGCTCCAGCGCACCTGCAGCCAGACATTCTGACATCAGCCGCCCCTCACCCAAGATCTGATCCAGAAGGTAGATTGCGCTGCGTCGCGCGGCCGTTGCGTTATCGGACATTGAATCGCCTTTGATGTGACCCTCGTCCGCATTGCCAAGGGCGGACGGGGGCGTATATCAAGCCAATGCACTGAAAGGAACCCGATGTCATGAGTGACGAGCCCAAAGACCTGCCGCCTGCCGCACAACGCGCGCTGGCCGAGGCGGAGGACCGCCGCCGCAAGGCCGAAGCCGACGCAAAAGCGCAACCCAAAGAGCTTGGCGGACGCGACGGCCCCGATCCTGCACGTTATGGCGATTGGGAAAAGAAAGGCATCGCGATAGATTTCTGATCAATCCCCGCGCAGGGCCTGCAGAAAATCCGCGATGAGCGCCCGTTGCTTATTGGATTTCGCACGCTCTTCGGGCCAGGTCAGCCAATAGCCATCTTTAGCGTTCAATTCGGGCAAATCCATTCGACGCAACCGCCCCGCTCGCAAGTCCGATTGCGCCAAGGGCATGGATCCCAACACAACGCCCAAACCCTGCCGAGCCGCCGAAATCGCATGTTCCATCGAATCGAAGCTCATTTTCGAGGGCGGCAGGTCGGTCTGAGTGGTGTTTTTCGCCCAATCACGCCAGCCGGGCCTTTCACCGCGCAGATCAATCAAGGGCGCGGACCAATCCACACCCGGCGCTGCCATCGGCACCAGCACTTCGGCCGCAATCAGTTCGGCATCGCGCCCGGGCCACGCCCCACGCCCATAGCGGATTTGAAGCCAAGTCCTCTCTTCATCCAGCGAAGACCGTCGCGCCACAGAATCTGTCAGCACCCGAACTTTGGGGCGCAGGTCGTGAAAACGTGCAAGAGCGGGTATGACGAGGGCTTTGATATGGGACGACAGGCCAGCCACCCGTAATTC
Source organism: Ruegeria sp. YTSA226 (assembly GCF_059609905.1). Lineage (NCBI taxonomy): Bacteria > Pseudomonadati > Pseudomonadota > Alphaproteobacteria > Rhodobacterales > Roseobacteraceae > Ruegeria > Ruegeria sp. YTSA226. Next base: position 39,715 of record NZ_JBXWMQ010000020.1, on the reverse strand, counting down.
GCGCGGGGATTTTCCGAAAAGGTCTTCGGTATTGCGCTCGAGCGCCTGCAAGCTGTCCTGAACCAGCGGCAGATAGCTTTCGCCCTCGACGGTCAGCGATACACCGCGCGCCTCGCGCACAAACAGCGTGCGGCCCAACCAGGCCTCAAGGTTGCCGATGCGCTGACTGACGGCAGCCTGCGTTAGACCGAACTCGCGCGCCGCTGCCGAGAATCCACCCAACCGCCCCGCCGCTTCGAATACGCGCAACCAGTCCAGCGGGGGCAAGCCGATCTTCTTTTTATCCATAAGATTTTCCAGGCCTCAGCAGCAACAAGGATTAATTGTCGTAATGCCATAGGGGGCGTATATCCTCAAGCAAAGCCCCGCGCGAACAGGAGAAACCCCATGCTGCGCTCTGCCACCCATACTCCGTCAATCGTCACCGTGGAATTCGATACAGGCCCAAGTGCCCGCTTTCACGCCATCTGGCTACGCGACAACGCGCTTGATCCTGACACACGGGCACCGGGCAACGGACAGCGCCTGATCACCATTGGCGATATCCCCGCCGATACCATGGTCAGCGCTGCCTCAGTGGCCAACGGCGACCTCACCGTCACATTTCAACCCGAAAACAAGACTGTCACTTTCCCCGCCGATTGGCTGGCTGCGCATAGCTATGACCAAGAGGACAGCCGCAACTTTGGCCGCACCGCGCCCGGGATCACCACCTGGGAGCAAGGGCTCGACGCGCCCAGCGCCGACTGGAGCGACGTCCACGCCAAACCCGCAGCCAAGCGTGGCTGGCTGGCAATGGTCGCCGAATACGGGTTTGCCAAACTGACCAGTGGCCCGACCGAACCGGAATCCCTGTTGAAGGTGGCTGATCTGTTCGGATACGTCCGTCAGACCAACTATGGCCCCTATTTCGAGGTTCGAACCGAAGTGAACCCGACCAACCTGGCCTTTACAGGGCTTGGCCTTCAGGCGCACACGGACAACCCCTATCGCGACCCGGTACCAACATTGCAGATCCTGTACTGCCTGGAAAACAGCGCCGAGGGTGGCGATTCCATTGTTGTGGACGGGTTCCGGGCGGCGGAAAAACTGCGCGATCAGGACCCCGATGGATTTGCCCTGTTGGCAGGTTTCCCGGCGCGGTTCGAATACAAGGGCTCGGACGGGGTCTGCCTGCGGTCGCGCCGCCCAATGATTGAGCTATCGCCCGACGGCGAGTTGATCGGTATCCGCTTTAACAACCGCTCGTCGGCTCCGTTTGTGGACATCCCCTTCGATCTGATGGAGGCCTATTACGCCGCCTATCGCCAGTTGGGTGAGATAATCGACGATCCGGCCATGGGCGTGTCGTTCAAGCTGGAGCCGGGCGAAAGCTTCATCGTTGACAACACCCGCGTCCTGCACGCGCGTCTGGGCTATTCCGGCGCCGGGTCGCGGTGGTTGCAAGGCTGCTATGCCGACAAGGACGGCTTACTGTCAACGCTGGCGGCGATGGAACTGGCGACACTGGAGGCCGCGGAATGAAACCTGATTTCTCGACCCTGACCCCCGACAATATCGTGGCCTTCATCGGGGATATCTTTGACCGCCGCGGAGGCGAGGAATATCTGGGCGAACCCGTCACCATGGCAGAACACATGCTGCAGGGCGCGACCATTGCCGAACAGAACGGCATGCCCGAAGAGATCATCGTAGGGGCATTGCTGCACGATATCGGTCATTTCACATCCGAATTCGGCACGTACCACCCCGACGACACCGAAGACCGCCATCACGAAGATGCAGGCGCCGAGGTGCTGGAACAGTTCTTTCCGTCTGTTATCACCGATTGCTGCCGCTATCACGTGGCGGCCAAACGGTATCTTTGCGCTACCAAGCCCGAATATTTCAACCGCCTGTCCACGGCTTCGGTTCATACACTGGAACTGCAAGGCGGGCCGATGAGTGCCAGAGAAGTTGCCGAATTCGAGCAGAACCCGAACCTGAAAGAGATCATTCAGGTGCGTTATCTGGACGAAGCAGGTAAACGTGCAGACATGGAAACCCCCGATTTCAACCATTTTGCGCCGATGGTGCAGCGAATGGTCGAAAAATATCAGGAGCTCACATGAACGCCCCAGAATACATTTTTGAGGCCAACACCAAACCATCCCTGCCTTGGCACGAGGTCCCCTTGATCCGTGCTACAGACAAGTCGGTCAAGGGCTATGGCTGTCTGGTCGACGACCCCGAAGAATTCGAAATTGAAATCGTCCGTTGGCCACAGCAAGGCTGGCGGCCCATCGACGAAGGCACCGGCGATGAAGCCGGTTGGGTCGAAGGCACATTTCATGGTGAGTGGAAAGGGGACGTCCTTTACGGCGAGAACGAAGCGGTCAACGGTCACTATGTCCTCGGCTGGTCCACTGATCCGCAACAGGCCAACGCCAACCGGCAAACTGCTCCGCGCGATCAGGTTCTGCTTTGGCACATGAACTATCACCCCGATGGCGGACAGATGTTCTGGCCGATCGACAACAAGCCTTACATCATCCCTGCCGCATTGCCGGGCGACAATCTGACACCGGAAAAGGTGGTGGCCTTTTGGTGTGATGGGTCACGCGGGCTGTATATCCATCCTGGCATCTGGCACGAGGGGATATTCCCGGTCGAGGACAATCAGCGTTTTCTGGATCGGCAGGGCAAGGTTCACGCGCGGGTCAGTGCGGATATCGGCAAAGAATTCGGCGTCTATCTCGCCTGCCCTTTGCGCGCAGATAAGGTCCGAGAGTTGTAGTCGGTCTGTCGGCTCCCGGGCGGTGTCAAAGCCCCAGAACGTCCACCATGTCATATTGGCCAGGCGCTTTACCCTGCCCCCAAAGTGCGGCTTTCAGGGCGCCGCGCGCGAAAATGGCGCGGTCAGTGGCCAGGTGGCGCAGCACGATGCGTTCGCCCGGTGCTGCGAATAGCACGTCGTGTTCGCCCACGATGTCACCACCCCTAATGGCATGGAACCCGATATCGCCCCGCTTGCGCGCGCCGGTCATACCATCGCGGCCCCGATCGGACACCTCAGCCAGATCTACACCACGCCCTTCGGCAGCGGCCTCGCCCAGCATCAGCGCGGTGCCCGAGGGCGCATCGACCTTGTGGTGGTGATGCCCTTCGATCACCTCAATATCGAAATCTTCATCCAACGCGGCAGCGACCTTTTTGGTCAGCTGTACCAGCAGGTTCACACCCAGGCTCATATTTCCCGCCCGCACGATCACCGCATGACGTGAGGCCGGCTCCAGAGCGGCAATCTGCTCGTCACTCATCCCGGTAGTGCCGATCACATGCACACAGCGCGCCTGCGCCGCCAACGCGGCGAATTCCAGCGTCGCCTCGGGTGCGGTGAAATCAATCACGGCCTGCGCCTGGGCAAAGGCCTCCAGCGGATCATCGGTCACGGTGACGCCCAGCGCGGCACCGCCCATGGCCACACCCACATCCTGACCAACCCAGTCATGTCCCGCGCGCTCGACCACGCCGACCAGACGCGCCTGATCGCTGTCGGTCACGGTCTTGATCAGCATCTGCCCCATACGGCCCGAAGCCCCTGTGATGACGATCCCCGGAATATGGGTCATTGTGCTGGTCCCTTTGCATTGATTGGCTCAAAGCCTCCTACCCGGTTCGCACCCGCTTGGCAAAGCCCCGCTTTGCGCTTAGATCGGGGATATGGCTAAGAACAAATTCCACGATGGCCCCGGCCCGTCCCAACGACAGCTGCGTGTCGGCGAACTGATCCGCCGCACCCTGTCCGAGGTTCTGGCGCGCGGAGATGTCCACGATCCCGACCTGAATCGCATGTCAATCACCGTGGGTGAGGTGCGCACCTCGCCCGATCTGAAGATCGCCACCGCCTTTGTGCTGCCCCTGGGCGGCAAAGGGCAGGAGGATGTAATCGAACTGCTGGCCCGCAACAAACACGAGCTGCGGCGCATGGTTGGTAAAAAGGTCGGGCTGAAATTCTCCCCCGATCTGCGATTCCGGCTGGATGACACATTCGACCGTTTGGATGACACCCGCCGCATGTTCGATCAGGACGCGGTGCGCCGCGATCTCGACGAGTGATCCGGGCATTTGTCACTTTGGGCGCTTTCCTGTGGGCGGCACAAACCGGGGCAGTGACATGCGAAAAGGTCACGCATAGTGACAAACGCTACACTGTCTGCGAGGTGGATGCCGCGAATGAGGACATGCGCTTGTTCCTCAATGACGAGAATGGCGACCTGCTAGGGCATTTCTCGGCGGTGAATGAGGCGCTGGAGCCCGTTGGCAAGCGTCTGGCCTTTGCGATGAACGCAGGCATGTACCACGACGACCGCTCGCCCGTCGGCCATTATGTCGAGGACGGGCAGGAGCAGATGCGTGTGATCCCGAACCCCGGTCCCGGAAACTTCGGCCTTCTGCCCAATGGCGTGTTCTGCATCCGCGAGGGCCGCGCCGACGTGTTTGAAACGCTCGAATTCATTGAACAGGCCCCCGAATGCCGCTTTGCCAGTCAATCCGGCCCGATGCTGGTCATCGACGGAGAGCTGCACCCAAGGTTCCTGCCTGATTCGACGTCGGTTTACGTCCGCAATGGCGTGGGCACCAGCGGTGATGGCACCCGCGCGGTGTTTGCCATTTCCGAAGATTACGTAACCTTCCACCAATTCGGCAGCCTGTTCCGCGACGTACTGGAAACCCCGAATGCGCTGTTCTTTGATGGCAATATCTCACGTATGTATGACCGGGCGAATAATCGATCCGATGTCGGGTTTTCACTGGGGCCGATTGTTGGTGTGGTCGAAGACACGCCCTGAAATTGACAGGGCCCGACCGATCCGCTAACTCGCGCGCCTCAGCAAAGAACAAGGTGCACAATGGGACGCAAACGCAAGGGTCGCGACATTTCCGGTTGGCTGGTGGTGGACAAGCCCGCAGGCATGACCTCGACCGCCGTGGTCAACAAGGTGCGTTGGGCGATGGACGCTAAAAAAGCGGGCCATGCGGGCACGCTGGACCCCGAGGCTACCGGAGTTCTGGCCGTGGCTTTGGGTGAGGCAACCAAGACCGTTCCCTATATCACCGACGCACTCAAGGCCTATACCTTCACCGTGCGACTGGGTCAGGCCACCAATACCGATGACGCCGAAGGCGAGGTAATCGCAAGCAGCGATGCGCGCCCTTCGGATGAGGATATCAAAGACGCCCTCGCCCCCTTTATCGGTGAAATCATGCAAGTCCCGCCGAAATTCTCGGCGGTGAAGATCGACGGGCAGCGTGCCTATAAGCTGGCCCGCGATGGCGAGGATGTGGAACTGGCTGCGCGCCCTCTGTGGGTCGAAGAGCTGGTTCTAGTCGACCGCCCCGACGACGACCACGTCATGCTGGAAATGACTTGCGGCAAGGGTGGTTATGTCCGATCGATCGCCCGCGATCTGGGGGCCGCGCTGGGGTGCTACGGCCATGTCCGCGAGCTGCGCCGTATCTGGTCCGGCCCATTCGAGACCAAAGACGGGCTGAGCATTGAACAGATCGACGAAATGGCCAAAACCACCGCGCTGGATGATTTCCTGCACCCGCTGGAAACTGGCCTATCGGACCTGCCCGAACTGAAATGCACCCCCGAAGGTGCGACCCGTCTGCGTAACGGCAACCCTGGTATGGTTCTGGCGTCCGATGTGGAATACGGGGATGAGGCCTGGGCCTCGCTGGATGGTCAGGCGGTGGCGGTCGGCATCTATAAATCCGGCGAATTGCATCCCAGCCGGGTGTTCGTCACGTAATCTGCGTGCTAGTCGAAACCCATGATCACGCGCACACATACCAAGGGCGACGCGCCCTCGACCGCTGTTTATTCAGATTGCGAGAGATACCGCTATAGCCTGACGCGCATCTGGGATCCGGCCGGGCGCAAGGCGCTGTTTGTGATGCTGAATCCGTCCACCGCGACCGAGGTGCAGAACGATCCCACGGTTGAACGCTGCGAACGCCGGGCGCGCGCGCTGGGGTTCGGCGCGTTTCAGGTCACTAATATCTTTGCATGGCGCGATTCTGATCCACGCAAGATGCGGGCCGCTGCCGATCCGGTGGGGCCTGAGAATGACATGGCCATTCTGAATGGCGTGGACTGGGCCGATCAGGTCATCGCTGCCTGGGGCACCCATGGCGCGCATTTGGATCGAGGCACCGCCGTCGAAACCCTGCTGCGCGGCACCGGTCAGCCGATGTACCACCTTGGGCTTACCAAGGACGGCCACCCCAAGCATCCGCTCTATATCGCTTACACGCAAAACCCCGAACCCTGGTGACAAAGGGTTAACCACAAGCTCAGCTAGGCTTTGACCAAAGCCCTGATTGCATGAGACATTTCACCCTCGAAGCAATGCGTTCAAGGAGGTTGTCATGTTTCTGATCGGATTGCTGAGTCTGGCAGCTGTCGGCGGGGCCGCCTATGCCATCGGCGATGTCTTTGACATAGATGAAGATCCCGGTGAGGACGATGTCGTCGACGACCAGCCTCCTGCGGTCGAAACCGGCGAATTCCTTGACGTCGGTGAGAATGTCGAGGAACCCGAAGCGCCCGAGATTTCGACCGGGACGATCATATCCGAAATCGAGGGCGACATGATCATCGCGGGTACCGAGGATCTGGACATCCTGACCGGCCAGGACGGCGACGATCAGATCAATGGATATGCGGGGGATGACACGATTTATGGTGGCGAAGGCGATGACACCCTGCATGGGGGAGGAGGCGCTGATACGATCTTTGGCGGCACTGGCCAGGATGTCATTCACGGCGAAGCGGGCGACGATCAGATTTCCGGCGATGAGGGGGATGATGTCCTTTATGGGCATTACGGCGCGGATCACCTGGACGGCGGGATCGGCGCGGATGAGCTGTATGGCGGGCAGGACGACGACATTCTGACCGGTGGTCAGGGCGATGATGCGCTGCATGGCGGCTATGGTGATGACCGGTTGAGCGGTGGCGAAGGCGAGGACGTGCTGTTCGGCGGTGATGGCGACGATATTCTGGACGGTCAGGATGGAGAGGACACCAACGCGCTGGATTTCCTGAACGGTGGCGCCGGGGATGATACGATCCTTGCCGAAGGCGGTGATATCGTAACCGGGGGCGAAGGTGACGATGACATCGTGGTTTCGCCCGAAGCGGATGATGACGCCGTCACCGTCATGGATTTTCAGCCCGGTCAAGACAAGCTGCTGATCTCATGGGAAGGTCAAGAAAACCCGGACATTCAGATCAAGACAGACACCGAAGACGAGAACCTGACCCATGTAATTGTCGACGGGCAGAACGTGGTGCAGCTGATCGGGGCAGACGGTGTCAGCGCCGATGACATCCAACTGATATCCTCAGGCGATCTGGCGCAGCTCAGCGCGCTGGGCTGAATTTCCAGAATCCCTTTGCCATTGACCGCAAATGCGCCTATACGCGCGCATCCGTGTCGGAATCGATGCGGTTTTCTCCATGGGCCTGCGCTGGACGACATCCCGGCCTGTGCCATCAACCCTAACCTTTTCAAAGGAGACCCCGATGTCGATTACTGCCGCTGAAAAAGATCGCGTCATGAAAGAATTCGCAACCAAGGACGGCGACACCGGTTCGCCAGAAGTCCAGGTTGCCATCCTGACCTCGCGCATCACCACCCTGACCGAGCACTTCAAGACCCACAAGAAAGATAACCACGGTCGCCGTGGTCTTCTGAAGATGGTTGCCCAGCGCCGTAAGCTGCTGGACTATCTGAAGGGCAAAGAAGAAGCACGGTACCAGGACCTGATCAAAAAGCTGGGCATCCGCCGCTAAGCGCGCGCTGCTGTTTTTGATACAGGCGCTGAAAAGCCAATAGATCATGATACGCTCGCCATTCGGCGGGCGTATTTGGTTTTGGGGTTCTCTCCGACCTTGAAGCAAAGCCTTTTGCTGCATTCTCGATGACAGATCACGACAACATCTCGGACGATGGAAACTTTTTTCGCGCCGTGTGATCCACTTCACCGACAAGCTGCTCAAATCGCTGCAGTCTAGGAACTGTAGTGAGTAGGCGCTTATTTTTTTTCGAGCGTTAGGTTTTTCATAGTCCTCCCTTTTCAAGGCGCGCCCGCAATGGGCGCGCCCGTTTTTATTGGGAGCCACGGTTCCGCCTGCTTGCACGATAGAATCGCCCCTAAAGACGGCCGCTTTTCTGCCTTCAGGACAGTTGAATTTGCCCGTGATGAACAGGTGTCAAATTGTGACGTAGCGTCGCAGAATCTCAGCGCTGGTTTAGAAAGTTGACGTAAACGTAAGCAACGTCGTGTTTTTTATCAGAGAGTCAAAAAAAGACGCGAAAGGCCATTATCTTCCCCCTTTGCACAGGATCGGTCGGTTCCTAAATGCCGCCTGTCGCTGCGGGTACACACTCACGGCAATCGGTCTTTGAGCCCTCCCACCCTCGTGGTTCGGACTGGCCCGCAGCGACAGAGTCTGACGACTATTTTACTGGAGTTTAACAATGCCTCTAAAATCAGTTTTGAACCGCGTTTTTGCAGCTAACCTTTCCCAAGCTCCTAAATCAGAAAAAAAGTCAACAATGGTCTCTGGCACAGATGGCATCGTAAAAAGAATGTCCGAGGTGGAAACTGCCGCAATCCTCCGCGGCATACTGAAAGAAGAAGAATTGGGGACTCCCCAACCGCGTAGCAAAGAAGATTCGTTGCAATAGGCCCAGACCCGCTTTGATCCCGGATATATGAAAACCGCTTTCTGCACGATCATAATAGAATGGATCTTTTTCTTTAAGCTGGAGACGGGGTCAATACGGTCAGATCTCACCCGTAATCAGTGGCTCCACCAACATCGTTAGCCACACAAGTCCTCCCCAAAGTTTACCTGATTCAGACTGCAATCGGCCACATCGGTACCGATCAGGGCCAAACCCTTATCCAACAGGGTGCATTTGGCGACTGGTCAATCAGGGTTTCAACATGTTATTCACCCAAATGGTTGACTGAAGCAGAATAAGGTTGTAATTCATCCAAATGGTTGAACGAGAGAGTCGATATGACCTCAATGCAATATTGAAGGCCGCGTCCGACCCGACCCGCCGCGCTATTCTGACGATGCTTGCGCAGCAGGGACCATTGCGGGTGACGGACATAGCGCGGCAATTCGATATGAGCCTCAACTCGGTCTCCAAGCACATCAAGGTGCTGGAAAACGCCGAGCTGGTGCAGCGCCGGACCGAATGGCGCGAACATCTGATCGAGGTTCAGATGGCTCCTTTATCAGCCGTTGATTCTTGGTTTGCCGGGTTGCGTTCGATTTGGGCGCTTCGGCTGGACGCCTTGGAAACTGCTTTGGAGGACCCAGAAGATGACGGACCTGTCACTTGAAATAACGCGCGCCATTCCACATCCACCCGAAAAGGTGTTTGATGCCTGGCTCAACCCCGAGATGCTGGCAAAATTCATGCTGCCGGCACCGGGCATGACCGTGCCCGAAGCGCATTCCGACGCCAAGGTCGGCGGCAGGTTCAAAATCATCATGCGCGCGCCCGAGGCTGGCGATCTGCCGCATGAGGGCGAATACAAGGTCATCGACCGCCCCAACCGTCTGCAATTCACCTGGAATTCGCCCTACAGCCAAGACGATTCCACGGTCACACTGGATTTCACACCCACCGAAAAGGGCACCGAGCTGCGGCTGCACCACATCCGCTTTCCTTCGCAGGAAAGCCGGGACAATCACGAGGGCGGCTGGACCGCTATCCTTGCGGCGCTGGAGACGGCACTATGATCAACTGGCTGGCTCTCGGTGCAGGGGTGGTCGCTGCCTTTTTGTTGGGCTGGCTGGTCTACGGCCCTATGGGCTTTCAGAAACGCTGGGCAGAAGGCACCCGCATCGACCCGACGCCGCCCGAAACCCCGCCACTGGGCGCGATGGCCACACAGATCGTGTTCCTGATCCTGCTGGCTGCGGTAATCGCGGTGACCGAGACTACCAATAGCCTGGGCGTCGCCCTGCTTGCAATCCTTGCGGTGGCGGCGCAGACAGCCTCGGTCGGGACATGGGCGCAAAAAAGCGGCTTCGCCATTGCGGTCGACACCGGCTATGCGCTGGGCTGTGGTATCGTCATGATCCTGGCCCACGCGATCCTGTAGGATCGCCGCGTCTGCCCGATCCTCGATGGATCGGGCATGCGCCCTTTATACCCTTACCCTTCCTCGGAACTCCTGCCTTTCCAAAGCCCCCAAACTGCTGTATGGGCGGTCCATCTGAGACGTTGTGCTCTGACCCCGGCACTCGAATGGAAGATAAAGTGGGGTCGGCGGCAATGGGGCCGCCACGCAAACGGGAGACCCGCAGGGGCGGGAGTGCTCCCTTCTAGGATACGCAAATGTTTGATGTAACAAAGAAATCAATTCAGTGGGGCGAAGAGACGCTGACACTGGAAACCGGCAAGGTTGCCCGTCAGGCGGACGGCAGTGTGATTGCCACGCTGGGTGAGACCAGCGTGATGGCAAACGTGACCTTTGCGCGGAAGCAAAAACCCGGTCAGGACTTTTTCCCGCTGACCGTCCACTACCAAGAGAAATATTATGCCGCCGGTAAAGTTCCGGGTGGCTTTTTCAAGCGCGAGGCGCGCCCGACTGAAAAAGAGACGCTGACCGCGCGTCTGATCGACCGGCCGATCCGCCCGCTGTTTGTTGACGGCTTCAAAAACGAAGTTCTGGTGATGTGCACCGTGCTGAGCCACGATCTGGTCAACGACCCTGACATGGTGGCGATGATCGCAGCCTCTGCCGCGCTGACCATTTCCGGCGCACCGTTCAGAGGCCCGATTGCTGGTTGCCGCGTTGGTTTCGAGGATGGCGAATACATTCTGAACCCGACAGTGGACGACATGCAGGACCTGCGCCTGAACCCTGAACAGCGTCTGGATCTGGTTGTTGCCGGCACCAAAGACGCCGTGATGATGGTTGAATCGGAGGCTTACGAACTGTCCGAGGCCGAGATGCTGGGTGCGGTCAAATTTGCACACGAGCAGATTCAGCCGGTGATCGACCTGATCATTTCACTGGCCGAAGACGCGGCAAAAGAGCCGTTTGATTTCCAGGCGCCCGATTATTCTGAGCTGTCCGCCGCCGTTAAGGCTGCCGGTGAAGAACAGATGCGCGCCGCCTTCGCGATCACCGACAAGCAAGAGCGCACTGCTGCTGTTTCCGCTGCCCGCGACGCAATCAAGGAAGCCCTGACCGAGGAACAGCTGGAAGACGCGAACCTTGGCTCGGCGATGAAAAAGCTGGAAGCAGGCATCCTGCGCGGCGACGTCGTCAAAGGCGGCAAGCGGATCGACGGTCGTTCGACCACCGATATCCGTTCGATCGTTGCAGAAACCTCGATGCTGCCGCGGACACACGGCTCGGCCCTGTTCACCCGTGGTGAAACACAGGCGCTGGCTGTAACCACGCTGGGCACCGGTGATGATGAGCAGTTCATCGACGCCCTGCACGGCAACTTCAAATCGAACTTCCTGCTGCATTACAACTTCCCTCCTTATTCGGTTGGTGAAGCGGGTCGCGTGGGCCCTCCGGGACGTCGTGAGATTGGTCACGGCAAACTGGCATGGCGTGCGTTGCAGGCGGTTCTGCCTGCGGCAACCGACTTCCCCTACACGATCCGCATCGTGTCGGAGATCACCGAATCCAACGGATCAAGCTCGATGGCGTCTGTTTGCGGCGGTTCGCTGTCGATGATGGATGCGGGCGTTCCGCTGAAAGCACCGGTTGCCGGTGTTGCCATGGGTCTGATCTTGGAAGATGACGGCGATTACGCGATCCTGTCGGACATTCTGGGTGACGAAGACCACCTGGGCGACATGGACTTCAAGGTTGCGGGTACCGAAAACGGCATCACCTCTCTGCAGATGGACATCAAGGTTGCGGGCATCACGCCCGAGATCATGGAGAAAGCCCTGGCGCAAGCCAAGGACGGCCGGATGCACATCCTGGGCGAGATGGGCAAAGCCCTGTCCGAGACCAATGATTTCTCGGTCCACGCACCGCGCATCGAGACCATGAACATCCCCACCGACAAGATCCGTGAAGTGATCGGTTCCGGCGGCAAAGTCATCCGCGAAATCGTCGAAGTTTCTGGTGCCAAGGTCGACATCAACGATGACGGCGTGATCAAGATCGCCTCGCCCGATGGCGAATCGATCAAGAAGGCATACGAGATGATCCACTCGATCGTCGCAGAGCCGGAAGAAGGTCAGATCTACACCGGTAAAGTGGTCAAGATCGTCGACTTCGGCGCCTTCGTGAACTTCTTTGGCAAGCGTGACGGTCTGGTCCACGTGTCCCAGATCGAGAACCGCCGCCTGAACCATCCGTCAGACGTTCTGAAGGAAGGCCAGGAAGTGAAGGTCAAGCTGCTGGGCTTTGACGATCGTGGCAAAGTGCGCCTGTCGATGAAAATCGTCGATCAGGAAACCGGCGAAGAGATCGCACCTGAGAAGAAAGAAAAGAAAGAGGAAGGCGCAGAATAATCTGCTCGCCCCTCTGATTTCTCGAAAGACCCCGGCTTTGTCCGGGGTCTTTTTTTTTGTTCAGTCAGCATAAACCTTGGGCCAATTCCGCCCAATTCAACCGAAATCCAATCGCACCACCGGCCAGGCGAACCCACGTCTCCTACATCGACGCAACAAATCTAGGAGATGCGAAATGGAGACTTTCAAAATGCTGACTCTGACCGGACTGATCGCGACCACCCCGGTGCTGGCTTTTGCCAACGTGACAGTCGGGGACAAGCTGGGCACCACCGAGACCGATATCCGCACCACTCTCGAGGCGCAGGGATACCAGATCGAAGAGATCGAATTCGAAGATGGCGAGATCGAGGTTGAACTCGTCAAGGATGGCGTGGAAACTGAACTGGTCCTGAACAAGACCGATGGCGTTGTCACCGCGATCGAGCTTGAAGAGGACGACGACTGACCAGACAATCTTAAAGGAGCGCTATGAAGATTTCACAGACGTCTTTACTCTGGCTCCTTCTGGTGGTGCAGGCTGTCTGCGCCACCTTTTTCCTAACCGATGCAGCGCTAGATTGGTTTGGCGGCGAAACTGCCGGGTTTCGGCATTTGCACCAGTTCGAATTGTTCCTGTCCCTGGCTCTGATCGGTGGTTTGGTGGCGACAATCACCCTGATCCGGGCTCAGGGCTTGCGCGTGCAGGACATGCAGCGTCAACTGGGCGTGGCGCAGGGCGCGTTTTCGCAGGTCATCGAAAATCAATTCACGCAGTGGCAGCTCAGCAATGCGGAACGCGATGTTGCAATATTGTCCATCAAGGGTTTGTCGATCGCAGAAATCGCCGAGCTGAGACAGACGAAAGAAGGGACTATCAAGGCACAAAGCGCTGCGATCTACCGCAAGGCGGGTGTCTCAGGGCGGCTCCAACTGCTCAGCTTTTTTGTCGAAGAGCTTTTGTCCGAACCCCTGGTCAACACGTCCTCGTCGTCAGAACCCGCCGACCAGGGCCAGGCTTGATCCACGGTTGCTCTTTCCCCGCCTGACGCGGTGTTCTATGCACGGGGTATGCGATCCTTTGTCATCCATATGTCCTCGAGCACCGCGCGCCGTCCCAATGCTGATCAGCTCTGCGCGGCCCTGCCCAATGCTGAACTGTTTGAGGCCGTAAATGGCCGCGACCCTGACCAGATTTCCGGTGTCGAACTGCATTCCGGAAATCTGCACCGCCCGCATTACCCATTCCCCTTGCGACCCGCAGAAATCGGCGTGTTCGAAAGCCATCGACGCATCTGGCGCAAGCTGGTCGAGGACGATATCGACCTGGCCATCATCTCCGAGGATGACCTGCGCATAGATCGGGCGCGAATGGAAAAGGCGCTTGGGTTGCTGGCCTCAATCGCCACCCCCGATCACTATATCCGCATCCCCGTAAAACAGCGCGAAGTACCGGCACAGGTCCTGGCAGAACAAGACGGCCTGCGGCTGATCCTACCCAAGGTGATCGGCCTGCAATGCGTATGTCAGATGGTGGGGAAAAACGCCGCCGAACGCCTTTTGGCGACCACCGACCAAATCGACCGCCCTGTCGATACCTTCTTGCAGATGCACTGGCTGACAGACCAGCCGGTTCACGCCTTGCAAGGCAGCGGAAATCAGGAAGTGGCCCAGGAAATCGGCGGCTCGACCATTCAGACAAAACCGCCCCTGTCAGACAAATTAACCCGAGAGTTCAAGCGCGCAGCCTACCGCGCCAAGCTGCACCTGCACCCGCAGCGCCCGCCTGCTTCATCTGGCTGAAAATACCTTCCGGGGGGAATCGCGCCGCGAGGCGCGCTGGGGGGCAGACAGCCCCCCTGACCTGGGCCGTCTTACGACGGCGCCTTGGTCTTGCGCAGATAGGGGAAGATGGTCTCGAACTCGCCAAACTTTGCTTTGGCGTCGTCGTTTGAGACAGCAGGCGGAATGATTACGTCTTCGCCAGGCACCCAGTTCGCCGGGGTAGCCACGCCTTTCGACGACATCTGCAACCCGTCCAGTGCACGCAAAATCTCGGCAAAGTTACGTCCCACAGTCATAGGATAGGTCATCGAAAGCTTCAGTTGCTTGTCCGGCCCGATGATAAAAACCGACCGCACGGTCGCGCTGTCGGCCGGGGTACGCCCGTCCGGCAAATAGGCCTCGGCGGGCAGCATGTCGAAGGCCTTTGAAACGGCCAGACCATCATCGGCAATGATTGGAAAACCGGGATGCGCGTTGCCATAGGCCTCGATATCCTTTTTCCACTTCTTGTGGTCTTCGACGCCGTCAACCGAAACGCCCAGGACCTTGGTGTTGCGCGCGGCCCACTCATCGCTTAGCTGCGCGACGGCCGAAAACTCGGTGGTGCAGACAGGAGTGAAATCCTTTGGGTGCGAGAACAGAATGGCCCAGCTATCCCCAATCCAGTCGTGGAACTGAATGGTGCCCTGATCCGTTTCTGCAGTGAAATTGGGGACTGTGTCGTTGATGCGCAAACCCATGAAGCATCTCCTTTGCTAATTACAAAACCGAGTTGGTTGTTCAGAACCTAATCACTTTGCGCCGATGTTAAACAGTCAGCAAGTCACTTTAGCCCTAGGCCAGACCTCAAAATCTCATTTGATCAAATCGCGCTTGCCGGTTTCCTGAAGGCCTGACACAGTGGCGCCGAACCAAGAATCCCCGTCGCATGGTCAGGAGGATGCACCATGATCGAGAAACGCAATTTTTACATCAACGGTCAGTGGGTTGCCCCATCGGTTACGCATGATTTTCAGGTCATCAACCCCTCGACCGAAGAACCATGTGCCGTGATTTCGCTGGGCGATCAGGCCGATACGGACGCAGCTGTTGCAGCGGCCAAGGCGGCGTTGCCCGGCTGGATGGAAACCCCGGCGGAAACCCGCATCGCGATGGTCGAAAAGCTGATCGCGCTTTATGCCGAACGGTCCGAGGATCTGGCCCAGGCAATGTCGTTGGAGATGGGCGCCCCGATCGACATGGCGCGTAGCCAGCAAGTCGGAGCAGGCAGTTGGCACCTGGCAAATTTCATCCGCGCTGCCAAAGCGTTTCCTTTCGAGCGGCCGCTGGGCGATCACGCTCCCAACGACCAAATCATCTATGAGGCCGTCGGTGTCGCCGCCCTGATCACACCGTGGAATTGGCCAATGAACCAGGTCACGCTGAAGGTCGGTGCGGCTGCGATTGCGGGCTGCACAATGGTTCTGAAACCCTCGGAGCAAAGCCCGCTGAACGCGATGATCTTTGCTGAGCTGATGGATGAGGCCGGATTCCCGCCCGGTGTCTTCAACCTTGTCAACGGTGACGGGGTTGGCGTCGGATCTCAGCTGTCCACGCACCCCGATGTGGATATGGTCAGCTTTACGGGATCCACCCGCGCGGGCACGGCGATTTCCAAAGCCGCAGCCGATACACTGAAGAAGGTGCATTTGGAACTGGGCGGCAAGGGTGCAAATGTGGTCTTTGCCGATGCGGATGAAAAGGCCGTCAAACGTGGCGTGCTGCACATGATGAACAACACCGGTCAAAGCTGTAACGCCCCTAGCCGGATGCTGGTCCAGCGTCCCATCTATGACGCGGCGGTGGAAACCGCAGCTGAGGTTGCCAAAGGTGTCACCGTTGGCCCGGCGATGGAAGAAGGTCGCCATATCGGCCCGGTTGTGAACGAGCTGCAATGGGGCAAGATTCAGGACCTGATCCAAAAGGGTATCGACGAAGGCGCGCGCCTTGTCGCTGGTGGCACTGGCAGGCCTGAAGGGTTGAACAAGGGCTATTACGTGCGGCCCACGGTCTTTGCCGACGTCAACAACCAGATGACCATCGCCCGCGAAGAGATCTTTGGACCGGTTCTGACCATGATCCCCTTCGATACCGAGGAAGAGGCCATCGAAATCGCCAATGACACACCTTATGGGCTGACCAACTATGTCCAGACGCAGGATAACGTCCGTGCCAACCGCATGGCCCGCGCTTTGCGGTCGGGTATGGTCGAGATGAATGGCAAATCCCGCAGCGCGGGTTCCCCGTTCGGCGGCATGAAACAATCCGGCAACGGGCGCGAAGGCGGCGTCTGGGGGCTGGAGGATTTCCTTGAGGTCAAGGCCGTCGGCGGCTGGGCTGCCGAGTAACCCACCTGCCGTCTAACCTGTTTTCGGGGCCCGTGCGCTATCTGCGCCGGGCCCTTTAGACTCTGAATCCGGCTCAAGATGAATCACAAAAACCGATCCGGGGAACTGATCGGTCAAAGCGTCTTCGATATCGTCACAGATATCATGGGCCGTCGCCACGCTCATGCCACCGTCAACGACCAGATGGAACTCGACAAAGATCATGCTGGCGGATCGACGGCCCCGCAGGTCGTGATATTCCAGCGCCCGGCCCAGATTTGCATCGATGATGCTCCGCACTTCATCCAGTTCGGGATCAGTAAGGGACACGTCCATCAGACCGTCAATCGACTTGCGAATGACCTTCCATCCCTCCCACAGAATGTTCAGGGCGACCAGAATGGCCAGGATCGGGTCCAGGATCAGCCAGCCGGTGGCAAGGGCCAAAACCAATCCGATGACAACGCCCACCGAGGTGAACACATCGGTAAAGATATGCTTTGCGCTGGCCTCAAGCGCCGGAGAGGCGTACTGCCGCCCGACCCGCAGCAACATATAGGCCCAGGCACCGTTCAGAGCGGTTGCCAGCACATTGATAGCCACCCCGGTCAGCGGGGCCTGGTCCAGATGCGACGATGACAGCGCGGCAACGGCCTCTCGCAGGATTAGAAGTGCCGCCAGCACGATCAGCACACCTTCGACAACAGCAGACAGGTATTCGGCTTTCTTGTGCCCAAAGGGGTGATTATCGTCAGGAGGTTTGCCGCCGATCGAAACCGCAAAGAACGCCAGCAAGGCCGCGACCACATTGACCACGGATTCCATCGCATCGGACAACAAGGCGACTGATCCCGTCAACCACCAGGCCAAGAGTTTCAAGGCCAGAACCGCGATGGAAATCGGGATCGACCACAGGGCAAATTTCTGGATCATCGCATTGGTGTCCTGCAACCTTGGGACAGGTCTATCACTTTGTTCGATGATCCCTATGGCTTTTTCTGATCAGAAATCAAGCGTCTGCTTGTGCCGCCTCATAGGCCAGCATGGCGCGTTTCACCGGCAGGCCCCAATGATACCCACCCAGCCCCCCGGATTTTCGCAGCGCGCGGTGGCAAGGGATCAGCCAACTGACCGGGTTTCGACCCACGGCCGTCCCGACGGCGCGCACAGCTTGCGGTGATCCCACCCGTTGCGCGATCTCGGAATAGGTTGTGACCTGGCCCGAAGGGATATGCATCAGCGCTTCCCACACTTTGATCTGCAGGGGCGAGCCTATCAGATACAGAGGAGTTGGTTCCAATCGGTCGCTCACCGCGCCAAATGCACTGAGCGCCCAGGGCCGCAGGCGCATCGGGTCCTCGACGAAATTGGCATTGGGCCAACGCGACAACATATCCGCCATGGCATTTTCTTCGCCGGTTTCGGCCCCAAAGGCCATTCCGCAGATGCCCTTGTCGGTGCCCATCACCAAAGCAGGACCAAAAGGACATTCAAACCATCCCCAATAGATGGTCAAACCGGCACCCCTACGGGCATATTCGCCGGGGCTCATGGATTCCCATTTCAGGAACAGATCATGCAGGCGACCGCTGCCGGACAGGCCAACATTCAGAGCGGTTTCCAGTGTCGTGAATCGCTCGCGCAGCAACGCCTTGGCATGGCCTAGCGTCAGATATTGCTGATACCGCTTGGGCGATACCCCGGTCCAACGTGAGAACAGGCGCTGGAAATGCGCGGGGCTCATATCCATCTGCTGTGCCAGTTCCTCAAGACTCAGGGCCTCTCCACCCTGATCAATCAGGTCAATCGCCCGGCGCATGACATTATAATGATAGCCGCTTTCTGGGGTCTGGACATTCATGGTCGCACTCCTTCGATAGACAGAAGATGGCCTGTTACCGACCAGAGTGCGACCCGATTCTTGCGCTATCTGCCCCTCAGACCTGCGGGATAACGGTATAGGGTGCCGCCTCTTCCGGGGGTGCAACCTTTTCCATGACGTTGATGCTGACATGCGGCCAGCGGATCAGACCGGGCTTCCCGTCAAAGCGTGGGAAGAAATCCAGACCGACATTCTGCAGATACATCATCAGCAGCTTGGGTTCACCGCCAATTCCCGGCTCGTCCAGTTCCATGATCCAAAAGATCGAATCCATCACCGCCGCGTTGGCTTGTTTGACAACAAACGGAATGTTGACGATCCCAGCATCCTCAAGCGCGGTGTTGAACGGCAATATCGTGGTTTTTTTCACATTGTTCGGTATTCCAGCTGCCAGCAACAGATGCGGGTGCACAGGGTCGAAGCCTGGGAACCCCGGGGCGGTCACAACGCCGTTGAACGGATTATCGTGATAATGTTTGTAGGGCGAAAGATATCCGCTGTTCAGGTCCTTTGTGGCCCCTTCGGGCAGCCCGTCCACCACCGGAATCGTTGGCGGTCCATCGATCTCGCTCGCTTCTCCAAGACCTAACAACGAGTCGCCATGTGGCACCGTTCCCAAACGTGCAACGTTCAGATCGTTTGTGGTCAGATTGGTCATATGCAGGAACAGACCGGGCTCGTGATGGATGGCCAGATCGGCAGGTCCCGCCAGTCCGCTGTCGGGGCGATCTTCAGCCGAGAGCTGCGCGATGGACTGCTGATAGTCCAGCGTGACGACAAACTGATCGGTGTTAATGGTCGGGTCTCCTGAGGCCGGGTTCGGACGCTCAATCCCGCGGTTTGGAACCGCTTTGTCAACGGTCGTGAATTGAAGCGTTTCCTCGAATTGATTAACCAGCAGACGATAGTTGAGACGGCTGCCAGGCTCGGTCGCAAACGGAAGCGCGATCATGTTCCAGCCACGTCCGCGCGTGCTGTCGCCGTTCTTCCAAACTCCGGGCAGTAATTTCAGGGGGCCGAGGTCTTCGTCACCTTGATGGGCCAGCTCAACAGACCGATAACGGGACTGCATTTTTGCGGCAAGATCTGGGTTCGCCATGGATCAACCTTTCAATAATTAAATAAAATATCCGCCAATGCGGGAAAAATGCGCTGAAATAAGAATTGGCTGCGCATCGCGAGAATAACACGAATCAGGCTTACCCTACGTAATCCAAAACCCACAGCTATCCGCTAAGCAGATTCTTGCTTGTGTGGTTACCCGAGCCATCGGCTTGCCCTGCGCCGCAATACGTGCATACGTCGCCGCATGGCCAAGCAACTTGATTACCACACTATCCGAGAGATTTTTACCCGCTTTCAGCAGGCTGACCCGGAACCTGAGGGTGAGCTAGAGCATGTGAATGTCTATACTCTGGTCGTAGCGGTGGCGCTGTCTGCACAGGCCACCGATGTCGGCGTCAACAAGGCTACGCGCGCCCTTTTCAAAACCGCCGACACCCCGCAAAAGATGCTGGACCTGGGCGAAGATGGCCTGATCGAGCATATCAAAACCATCGGTCTATTCCGCCAAAAGGCAAAGAACGTCATCAAGCTCAGCCGTATTCTGGTCGAAGAGTATGACGGCGAAGTTCCCAATTCCCGCGCCGCGTTGCAATCGCTGCCGGGCGTCGGGCGTAAGACCGCCAATGTGGTGTTGAACATGTGGTGGCGCTATCCGGCGCAGGCCGTGGATACGCATATTTTCCGTGTCGGAAACCGAACAGGCATCTGTCCGGGAAAACATGTGGATGCGGTTGAACGCGCAATCGAAGATAACATCCCGACCGACTTCCAACTGCACGCACATCACTGGCTTATCTTGCATGGCCGGTATCACTGCAAAGCACGCAAACCTATGTGCGGAACCTGTATCATCCGCGATCTCTGCCAATTCGAGGACAAGAACCTATGAAAACCTACCAGCTCACCGGTATTGGAAACGCCGTTGTGGACGTGATCTCTCAGGCCGATGACAGTTTTCTGGAACTGATGGGCATCGAGAAGGGCATCATGCAGCTGATAG
Source organism: Ruegeria sp. YTSA226 (assembly GCF_059609905.1). Taxonomy (NCBI): domain Bacteria; kingdom Pseudomonadati; phylum Pseudomonadota; class Alphaproteobacteria; order Rhodobacterales; family Roseobacteraceae; genus Ruegeria; species Ruegeria sp. YTSA226. Next base: position 19,069 of record NZ_JBXWMQ010000020.1, on the reverse strand, counting down.
AACAGGAGCGGGGTGAACTTCTTTACGCCGCTATGGAAGGCCGCGTGCAAACGCCGGGCGGATCCGTTGCGAACACGATTGCCGGTGCCGGCGCACTGGGACTGAGCGCAGCCTTTATCGGACGCGTACATGATGATGCGTTGGGACGATTCTACGCAGAGGCAATGCACGAGGACGGTGTGGATTTCGTGAACCCGCCCGTACCGGGTGGAGAGCTTCCGACCTCGCGCTCGATGATTTTTGTCTCACCCGACGGTGAACGGTCGATGAACACCTATCTGGGGATTTCCTCGGAGCTTTCCTCGGCGGATGTGTCAGCCGGGGTCGCGGGTAACAGCCAGATCATGTTCCTTGAAGGCTATTTGTTCGACAAGGAAAAAGGCAAAGCTGCGTTCCTTCAGGCCGCACGGGATTGCCACAAGGGCGGCGGCAAGGCCGGGATCGCCATTTCTGACCCGTTCTGTGTTGAACGGCACCGGGTCGATTTCCTACTGCTGATCGAAAATGAACTGGATTTTGTGATCGGCAACGAGGCCGAGATCAAATCCCTGTTCGAAACCGACGATCTTGAGGATGCACTGGCGAAAACCGCCGATATCTGCCCTCTGGTGGTCTGCACCCGGTCAGGCGACGGGGTAACTGTGCTGAATGAAGGTCAGCGCTTTGACATTCCGGTGGAAAAAATCGTTCCCGTCGACGCCACCGGCGCAGGCGACCAATTCGCAGCCGGGTTCCTGTTTGGCATGGCCACTGGGCGCGACTATGAGACCTGCGCCAAGATGGGCAATGTCTGCGCCCGTGAGGTGATCGGCCATATCGGCCCGCGCCCCAAGGCGGATATGATCGATTTGCTCAAGCAGGGCGGCTTGCTTTAATCGGATCAGGACTGGCCTATAATATGTGGGAGGGGGCAGAGCCCCTCCCCTCACGGTTATCCCTGCACGAACAGGGCGATCCAGATGCCTACGAACATGAAAATGCCACCAAGATTGACCCAAGCGTGCCAAATCGCATAGCGGAAAGGCAGTGTCTTGCGGGCATAAAAGACCGTGCCGATCACATAGCTTGCCGCCCCGGCCAGAATGCACCACAGGACTGAAACGGGGACATCTTTCAGATCGGGTATGGCGCACAGCCCCAGCGCGCCCAGACCCAGATAGGATGCTGTTGACCATCGGGACTTGACCGTCTTGTTGGCGATCTTGTTCCAGATGGCCACCACAGTCAGCCCCCAGCACAACCAGAGCAAAGTCATGGTCCAGCCGGTACCGGCCAGCAGGAAAAAGGGTGTGAAGGTGCCGCAGATACTGGAATAGATTGCGGCATGGTCTATGCGTCGCAGCAGCTGCCGACGCTGGTGCCAGCGGGAAAAGTGATAAAAACACGAGGCCAGATTAGAACCCAACGCACAGGCTACATAAACCAGAACCGCAAGAACAAGCACGCTGTCGAGCATCAGGTACGATTTGCGGATCAGCGCTCCGCCAGCGGTCAAAATCAACGCCAGACCGATAAGATGCACGACCAGATCGGCGCGGCGGTGGCATGGGTCCGGACTGGGATAGGTCTGTGGGATCATGTCAGTTCAGGTGATCCGAAAACGCTGCAACCACGTGTTCATACACGTCGCGTTTGAACGGCACGATTTCGGCAACCAGCTGGCCCGGTTTCTGCCATTTCCAGCGAGTGAATTCGGGATGCTCAGTCTGAATGTCGATCTGATCGTCGCGGCCAGAGAACCGCATCAGAAACCATTTCTGCTCTTGCCCCCGATACCGACCTTTCCAGATCTTCGGCACGATGTCATGCGGCAGATCATAGGGCAACCACCCCTCGGTCTCGGCGATGATCTCGACCAGATCTGCCGTGACGCCGGTTTCTTCCCACAGCTCGCGCAGCGCTGCATCGCGCGGGTCTTCACCCTGGTCCACACCACCCTGAGGCATCTGCCAGGCGTCCTTGTGGCGGTCGTTGCGCTGGCCGACGAATATCTTACCCTCGGCATTCATCAACATCAGCCCGACGCAGGGGCGGTAGGGCAGTTTGGCAATCTCTTCGGGGGTCATACGCGGCCTCGTGAACATGCTTTGGAGCGTCTGTAACAAGCAGCGGGCCCAAGGCAAAGGGTATGACGTTAGGTTTCGCGTGACAAAGATGACGCGAAGGTCAATCTGGCAGCCAAATTCTATAAGGGAGAGTTCTGGATGACTGCATACCCAAACATGCTGGCCCCGCTGGATCTGGGCTTTACCACGCTGAAGAACCGCGTGCTGATGGGCTCGATGCATACCGGGCTTGAGGAGACCGGCGATTGGAATCGGGTGGCCGAGTTCTATGCCGACCGCGCGCGCGGTGGCGTAGCGCTGATGGTGACTGGAGGGATTGGACCAAATCTTGAAGGTTCGGTACTGCCGGGGGCATCAATGATGACCAACGACAAAGAAGTGGCAAACCACTCCATCGTCACCCAACGGGTGCATGAGGCCGGTGGCAAGATCGCGATGCAGATCCTGCATGCGGGGCGCTATGCCTATGGGCCGAAATGTGTCGCACCCAGCCCTGTGAAATCTCCGATCTCTCCGTTCCCGCCGACCGAACTGGACGAAGAGGGTATCGAGAAACAGATCAGCGATATCGTGAGCGCCGCGGTCCTGGCCCAGAAAGCGGGCTATGACGGGGTCGAGATCATGGGGTCCGAAGGGTATTTCCTCAACCAGTTTCTGGTGACTCACACCAACAAGCGCGAGGACCGTTGGGGTGGCTCTTACGAGAACCGGATGCGCTTGCCGATCGAAGTTGTCCGCCGCACGCGCGAGGCCGTCGGCACGGAATTCATCATCATCTACCGCTTGTCGATGATTGACCTGGTTCCCAACGGATCTACTCATGATGAGGTTGTGGAACTGGCGCAGCGGATCGAACAGGCCGGCGCCACGATCATCAACACCGGCATCGGCTGGCACGAGGCGCGGATTCCCACCATTGCCACCAGCGTTCCGCGCGCGGCCTTTGCTTGGGTGACCAAAAAGCTGATGGGTAAGGTCTCGATCCCGGTCATCACGTCGAACCGGATTAACACGCCGGAAGTCGCCGAAGAAGTTCTTGCCACGGGGTGCGCCGACATGGTTTCGCTGGCCCGCCCGATGCTGGCAGATGCGGATTTCGTCAACAAAGCCATCGCTGCTGAGGCGGCGACGATTGCACCCTGCATCGCTTGCAACCAGGCCTGTCTGGATCACACATTCCAGGGCAAACTGACCTCGTGCCTGGTAAACCCGCGCGCTTGTCACGAAACCGAATTGGTGATCACACAGGCCGACAGCGTCAAGAAAATCGCCATCGTAGGGGCGGGCCCGGCAGGCCTGTCCACCGCATTGACCGCCGCGCAACGCGGCCATGACGTTACCATTTTTGACCGTGCCCGTGAGATCGGCGGTCAGTTGAACATGGCCAAGCAGGTTCCGGGCAAAGAGGAGTTCTGGGGACTGGTCAATTGGTACCGCGCCATGATTGCTGATCTGGGCATCAAGGTCGAGCTTGAGCGTGAAGTGGGCGCCGATGATCTGGCAGGCTATGACGAGGTGGTAATCGCAACCGGCGTCGTCCCGCGTGATCCGAAAATCCCCGGTCAGGACCGCGACAATGTCGTCGACTATATCGACGTCCTGCGCCACAAAACCCCGGTTGGCCAATCGGTTGCCGTGATCGGAGCGGGCGGTATCGGCTTTGACGTGTCCGAATTCCTTCTGGAAGAAGGCCACAGCATCACCACCGACCTGCCCGCCTGGATGAAGGAATGGGGGGTGACCGACCCGGCCGAGCACCGCTCAGGCCTGGCACCTGAAGGGCCACAACCTGCCGCCCCCGCGCGCCAGGTGACTTTGCTGCAGCGCAAGGCGCAAGCCCATGGCAAAGGGTTGGGCAAGACCACCGGCTGGATTCATCGCGCAACGCTGAAGATGAAAAACGTCAATTTCGTCGGTGGCGTGAATTATGAGCGGATCGACGATGACGGGCTGCATGTGAGTTTCGGCGAAGCACGCGAGAACCCGACAGTAATTGCGGTGGATACGATTGTTCTGTGCTCGGGCCAGATCTCGGACCGCAGCCTGGCCGATACGTTGATCGAACGTGGCATCACCCCACATGTGATCGGCGGCGCGGATGTTGCAGCCGAATTGGACGCCAAACGGGCCATCAATCAGGGCACGCGGCTGGCAACCACTTTCTGATATGCCTTGGCCCGGTCCAGAACCGGGCCAATCACTCTGCTGGTACTGGGGTCAGTCGGCCAGCGCCAGCTTTGCACCCAATGCCCCAAAGGCGCCGGCGAAACAGCGCCTGACCCAAGCCATGACAGTGGGCCGCTGGATCACATAGTCGCGTGCCACCGCCGCGAAAGCGCCATAGCCAACAAAGACGACAAAGGTCATGACCATGAAGGACAAGGCCAACTTGATCAGCTCTGCTTCGGCGGCACCTGTACCGGCGGGAATGAATTGCGGCAGAAAGGCCAGAAAGAACAAAGATAGCTTGGGGTTCAACACATTGATCAAGGTGCCTGTGAGTGCAATCTTCACATACCCTTTTGCGGGTTTCTGGCTCTGTACATCCAATGCTCCGCCTTGCCGGACGATCCCCCAGGCCATGTAAAACAGATACAGCACCCCAAGGTATTTTAGCACCACAAAGGCCAGCGCGCTGGTATGCAACAGGGCCGCAAGACCGACGATACTGGCCAGCGCAGCAGGTACGATCCCTATGGTACAGCCAATCGCCGCCGCAAAACTGGCCCAAAAGCCACGCCCCAACCCAACCGCAAGCGTATAGATCACGCCGGTGCCCGGTAAAAGCACAACGATCAGAGACGTAAGTAGGAACTCTGTCGACATCCTGGCCCTCCCTTTCCTAGCACGCAGAATTTCCGGTTCGAAAGGAAAAGTAAACGCCATACATCTGTGTGGCCCGGCGACATTCCTGAAAGCCCGCCGGATACCAACAGCAGAAGTCCCTTATCGCTTATTCAACGGTTATCGTAATCACCTCGGACACGATGGGCGTGGAATGCGGTACATGACCTGCATCGCCCAGCACTAGCTGAAGCGTATGTTCGCCTGCAGCCATTTCCAGCGTCACCTCGGTCTGACCGCCGCCAAAATGGATATGATTGTCATCCGCGGGCAGACCATAAGACAACTCATCCGCACCGTCCTCTCCCCGCCCCAAAGGCGGTCGGTCGATCAGCAGATGATGATGCCCGGTGTTTTCCTTTTCAGTACCCGCCGGCGCGACCCCCATGCCGCTGAGGCCAAAGACCACGGTGACCGGAGATTGGACAACGTCGCCGTCAGACAATTTCACAAAATAGACCTGCGCTTCGGGGTTTGATGGTGTTTCACCCCCGGCCAGAGCAAATGTCGCCGACAGGCAGGTTGCGGCAATAGCTAAAACAGCTTTCATAATCTTCTCCGTTGTCACAAATTTGCCATCCTCATGGTAGCATGTTTCGGCCCGAAATCGAGGATACCCGTTGTCAAAAGGCTTGTGGCCCATATGGAAACCACTGTTTCAGAGTTTCCCAAGCGCAAACGATCCGATTCAAATCCCTGATATTATCCCATGTCCGCCCTGTTTCCGCCCAGATTTGACGTAAAGATCAGTTAAAGAACCTACACCTGGGGAACAAGAATGGACCGACTGACCGAAATGGAAGCCTTCGCCAACGTGGTGGACCAAGGCGGTTTCACCGACGCGGCCAAGAAAATGGGCATCTCAAAATCGGCTGTGTCCAAGCACGTTTCCAGCCTGGAAGCACGCCTGGGCGCAAGACTGCTGAACCGCACGACGCGCCGCGTGTCACCAACCGAAATCGGGCTGGCCTATTATGACCGGGCCCGCCGCGTTCTGAATGACGCGGGCGAGGCTGATGCGCTGGTCACCTCGATGCAATCTGCCCCCTCTGGTCTGCTGCGGATCAGTGTGGCGACAGATTTCGGCGTGAATCACCTGTCTCCGGTTCTGTCGGGATTTCTAGCTGCCTATCCCGACATCACGGTGAATATGGTGCTGAACAATCGCTATGTTGAGCTGATCTCGGAAGGGTTCGACGTTGCCGTGCGGATTGGTGAGCTGGAAGACAGCACATTGCGCGCCCGCAAGCTGACCGAAACCGTCAAGCGGATGGTCGCCGCGCCCACCTATATCGAGAAATTCGGGCGTCCGCAAAAGATCGACGACCTGAACGAACACAAGCTGTTACATTATTCCAGCCAGTCTTCGGGCAATGTGTGGAAACTGACCGCACCTTCGGGTGAAAAACGTCAGGTTCGCACCGCCGGGTGGCTCAGCGTGAATGATGGGCAATCCTTGTTGAACGCTGCGGTCTCAGGGCTTGGGATCGCGCATCTGCCCAGCTATCTCTATTCCGACGCGCTGAAGTCGGGCGAAGTTGTCGACGCAATGCCGTCGCTGCCCGATGAAGTGCAAGGCGTTTATGCCGTCTACCCGCCCGGTCGCTTTACGCAGCCCAAGGTGCGGGCATTCATTGATTTCCTCGTCGATGCCTTCAACGAAAAAGGCCCGATGGACTGGTAATTTCTCCCGGTGGAAACTGAACGGCCCGCACAAGTAGTGTGGGCCTTTTTTTATTCGCTGAACACGGCCAGCCCCATACTCTGCGCGACCGTACGCAAGGATTGGATCAGGATATTCTGTCCGGGCAGATCAGCTTCTTTTCTGCGAGAAAGAAGCGCGATATCGCGGTTGGCATTTGTTATAGTCAACGGGCGCAAATGGACCTCATCGCGGTAAATCCCCTGACGTCTTGCATACAGGTCCGGCAACACCGCAACCCCAACCCCCGAGGCCGCCATCAGTACAATGGAATCAAGCGTGGTCCCCTCGTATTCATCCGACACAACCCCACCGCATTCCGCCGCCAGCGCATAGACGATCCGGGACAGACGGTGGCTTTGGTCCAAGGTCAGGATCAGCCGGTCGCGCAAGTCTTGAGCCGTAACACCATGCGTATCATTTGACAGCACATCGTCTACGGCAACTCCAATCCACAGAGTCTCGTTGAACAAGCGCTGCTGGATTGTGTTCGGGTGATCCTCGGGCGTGGAAAGGATCAGATCAAACCGACCAGATTTAAGTCCTTGTTCCAGATCACGGGTGTTTTCCTCGCGCACGACAATGCGCAGACCGGGGCGGTCCTGATGGACCTTTTTGATGACCTGAGGCAGCAGGTAGGGCCCGATTGAGGGCAACACGCCCAGCCTTAGCCGTCCTGAGACCGGTGTCTCGCTGCTCATCGCGTGGCGCAGATCCCGGACTTCGGCAAGGATCTTCTGGGCGCGTTCGATGAACTCTTCGCCTTTGGCAGTCACCTGAACACCACCCCGGTTACGATCAAAGATGCGCAGGCCAAGCTCTTGTTCTACAGAGGCAATTTGCGCCGAGAGGCTGGGCTGGCTGACATTCAGAACCTCAGCTGCCAATCCAAATCGACCCAGTCGGCTGACCGTAACGATATATTCGAGTTGCCTTAGTGTTGGGCGCATTTCATAGCTTTAAACTATCCAAAAATTAGAAAGATAATATTTGGATAACAAAAATAGGCAAGGCACTTAGCCCGTGAAATCGGGACAGGAGCCAAAATGCCCAGCGTAATCGAAACCCTTTCCAGCAACTTGCTGGTCCCAACCATCCTTTTCTTCGTCCTCGGGCTGCTCGCGGCTTTTGCCCGCAGCGATCTGTCGATCCCCGGTGGGGCAGCCAAGTTCATGTCGCTGTATCTGCTGCTGGCCATCGGCTTCAAAGGCGGCAGCAGCCTGGCCGAGCATGGCATCCACATGGATCTGTTCCTGACTTTGCTAGGCGGTGTGGCGTTGTCTTTTGTCATCCCCTTTGTGGCATTCGGCCTGCTCCGGGTCATGACACGGCTGGACGCGTTGAATGCGGCGGCTGTTGCCGGGCATTATGGGTCAATCTCAATCGTGACCTTCGTCACCGCAACCAGCCTGCTGGATTTGGTGGGTCTTGATCATGACGGCTTCATGGTTGCTGTCGCCGCCGCGATGGAGGTTCCCGCCATCCTTTCGGCCCTTTGGCTGGCGCATAAAACCAGCAGCAAGGGCGTCAATGACAATGGGCTGTGGCGCGATCTGTTGGCAAACGGGTCGATTGTCCTGTTGACCGGGGCCTTCCTGATCGGCGCTGTTACGGGTGGCGAAGGGATGCAGATGATTGCGCCCTTCATCGTCACGCCCTTCACCGGCATCCTGTGCCTTTTCCTGCTGGATATGGGCATTTCCGCGGGGCGCAGCCTGATCAAGAACCGCGACAAGCTCTCGCTGGGTCTGTTTGCCTTTGGAATGCTGATGCCCCTGATCGGAGCTGCGATGGCCTGGGTGGTCGGGGCGGTGATCGGCCTGCCCGAAGGCAGCCTGTTCCTGTTCATGGTCCTGTCTGCATCCGCCTCGTATATCGCTGTGCCCGCGGCGATGAAGATCGCGCTGCCAAAGGCCGAGGCCGGGATCTATCTGACCCTGTCGCTGGGCGTGTCCTTCCCGTTCAACATCACGATCGGGCTGCCGCTGTACCTGTGGTGGGTGATGTAGGGATCAGTTGATCAGCAGAACCGCCTCGACCCGGCGGTTCAGTTCGCGACCTTCGGGCGTTGCATTCGAGGTGATCGGGGCCAGATAGCCGATCCCCCGCGCCTCGACCCGATCGGCGGCCACGCCGTATTTCTCGATCAGCCGGGCGCGCACGGTTTGCGCCCGGCCCGTGCTGACCGAAATATTGGCCTCGAGTGCGCCGGTATCATCCGTGTGCCCGACCAGAGCCAGCCGCGTTCCGGGATTGTCCGACAAATACTGCGCAACCTTGTTCAGAGAGCCGAAAGGCCCCTCACCCAGGGTTATTTCGCCCGTGCGGAAATGCAGATCGCCCAGAATCACGTGGCCCTCTTGCGCAAGCTCTTCCAACAGCCCCTGCGCCTGATCGACCTCTTCTTCGATCACCAGCGGAGGCGCGGCCTCGGCCCCCTCAGGTGACACGCGGATCATCTGCACATAGCCATCGGGCGGGTTTCGGCTGACCAAAAGGCTCAGGACTTCGTCGCCCTTGGCAGCGGACAAAAAGCGATAGTCCTGGATGGCCACATACATGTCAGGCGTCGGGACAACCTCGGTTCCAAAGCGAAAATCGAAGCCACCGCAACTGCGGGCGTCGCAGTCAAAGATAACCTCATACCCCTGGGCTTTGATCTGTTCCCGCAACGGGGCGAGCAGCTGCAAAGTGGTGCTGGACCCGGCCTGCAGCCGCCAGGTATAGCGCTCGACCCGCCCTTCGACCCGGCGCGCTGGGACTGTTCCGTCGACGTAGGGGCCGGTGGGCAGGTCATAGCTGTCGAGCGGGCTTGTGCGGTCGCTGACCAGACGCGCGCCCGAAGGCAGCGTCAGCTCTTGGCCGACAACGGGCGACGCAATGAGCAACAGGAATATGGCGAGGCGGCGGATCATCTTGATTGGGCGTGATACTCGGGGTTGGGGGACATCGCGGTCGCGCTTGCAACACGGTTCGACATGTTGAAAAAGCCGGTCACATTGGCAATGTCCCAGATATCGCGGTCGCTAAACCCGGCATCGCGCAGGACCTGCCGGTCAGGCTCTTCGATCTTGGTGCTTTCGGTGGTCATTTTAGACGCAAAATCCAGCATGGCACGCTGCCGCTGATCCAAAGGCGCAACCCGGTAGTTCATGATCAACATTTCACCCAGCTGCGGATCACCGGACAACTGCCTGACAGCCGCACCATGTGCGACAAGGCAATAGAAACACTTGTTTATTGCCGACACGACCACCGCGATCATCTCACGCTCGAGCTTGGACAGCCCGCTATCGGCCAGCATCAGATCGTTATACATCGCGGTGAACGCGTTCAGCTTGTCGATGTCAAAGGCATAGGCCCGCAGGACATTGGGCACAAACCCCAGCTTTTCGACGCAAATGTCGAAGTATTTCTGCGTCTCGGGCGGCAGCGGATCAGCCATCGGAAGGTTCAGCGCGGTGGGCAGGGCAAGATCGGTCACTTTGGGTTCTCTCCTTCAACCAGCTGACGGTAATGGTATTCTCCGGCAAGCTCCATCCCAAGCGCGCGATAAAGGCCATTGGCCCCTGCATTCGCCTTGGTGCAAATCACGCTGAGCGTCCCGGCGCCCTGATCCTGTGCCCAGAGCGCAGCCGCGCGCATCGCCCATTGGCCCAGGCCCTGACGGCGATGAGCGGGCAAAATCTCAAGTGCGTGCACCATGGCCACGTCCCCATGCATCGCAACAAATCCAGTACCAGCAGGTTGGTCACTATAGCGAAGCAGCAGGCCGGTCTTTGGACCCGGGGCTCGCTCCATCACGGCCAGCCGCTCTGGTCCAATCCCGCCCTCGGCCCAGATCTCACGCATGATTGCCAGCGGCTCCCATATCGAGAACACCGTTACGCGGGGGAGCGGAAGATCAGTCAGATGCTCAACCGGGCAGGTGTAAATATTGACCGGATCCAACACGGAATAGCCCCGGCCTTCAAGCTGCGTATCCAGCGCCTCGTCCCCTGGCCACAGGCAAAAGATGCGCTTTTGTCCCAGTGCCTGCATCGCGACCTCGGCCGCCGCAATATCCTCATCCGAGGCAGGCCCCAGCGCATTGGCCGCACTTACCCGCGATCCGCCGCCCAGACCCTGACGCACCAGAAACGGCCCCAGCTTTTGGCGCTGCGCAGATGGCCATGTACCCTCGACGACGTCAGGCCAGGTAACGCTCACAGACCAAGCTCTTTCGCCAACCGGGTTGAGGCCGCGTCGATCCGGGCACCTTCGGTTCCGCGAATGACCACATTGGCGCCAAACACACCGTTGATCTGAAACGGATAACACCCGATGGACAGATCCTGAAAATCCGCTGCGAGTGCCGCAAGGGGGGCGGCGATATCGCCTTCGCCGCGATCCACCCGTAAGGTTTGGGACAGCAGAGGAACACCGCCGGTCAGACCCGGCAATACACTCGCCACCATCGCCTGAAAGACCGAGGGCACCCCAGCCATCACATGAACATTGCCGATGGTAAAGCCTGGCGCAGTCGACACCGGATTGTCGATCAGCGTGGCACCATCAGGGATGCGCGCCATGCGCAAACGGGCAGCGTTCAGTTCCAGCCCGGATTTCTCGTAATGCGCTTCAAGCAAAGCGCGGGCATCGTCGCGGATGTCGATATGCGCGCCAAAGGCACGGGCGATGCAATCGGCGGTGATATCATCATGGGTCGGTCCAATCCCGCCGCTGGTGAAGACATGATCAAACTTTGCCGACAACGCCTGAACGGCGGCTTCGATTGTAGCGGCGTCATCGCTGACCACACGGACCTCTTTCAGGTCGATCCCCTGCTTGGTCAGCTCCTGCGCGAGATAATGCATGTTTGCATCGCGGGTGCGACCCGACAGGATTTCATCCCCGATCACCAGCATGGCTGCGGTTGGATTTTGCATGGCCTGCGCCCCCTTGATCGACCCTTTCCGCAGGTATAGGCCCTGAAGCATGCGATTTGAAACCCCTCTTGTCCCCGCCCATCTGATCCGCCGCTATAAACGCTTTCTGGCCGATTGCAGGCTTGAGGACGGGCGCGAGGTGACAGCGCATTGCGCCAATCCCGGCTCGATGATGGGACTGGCCGAACCGGGCGAGAAAATATGGTTGGAGCCCAATGACGACCCGAAGAAAAAGCTGAAATATGGCTGGCGGCTGGTCGATCACGAAAACGGGCATTTCACCGGGGTCGATACATCAGTTCCGAACCGAGCCTTGCGCGCATCCCTGATGGCGCGAGAAATCCCCGAGCTGGCAATGTATGAAACCGTGCGCCCCGAGGTGAAATACGGCGAGAACAGCCGCGTTGATTTCCTGCTGACCCAGCCGGGCCTTCAGGACGCTTATGTCGAGGTCAAATGCGTGACCCTGTCTCGCGAACCCGGTCTGGCCGAATTCCCCGACAGCGTCACAGCGCGCGGAACCAAACATCTAGGGGAACTGACAGCTATGGTGGACCAGGGGCATCGCGCAATCCTGCTGTATCTGGTTCAGCGCACCGATTGTGAGCGAATTGCATTGGCCGCGGATATCGACCCGACCTATGCAACGGCGTTCGAGTTGGCGCAAGCTAGGGGTGTCGAGAAACTGGTCTATGGCACACGGATATCGCCTGAAGGGGTTTGGGTAAACGTGACCGAAAGCCAATTGTTCATGCAGAAGCGTTGAAGGGGTAGTTTGAGCCCAAAGCGGACTAAGTAAATTCTGGTTTCAGCCTTATAACAATCGTCCCTGCCAGATTGACGATGTGTATGCCTCTCTTGTATCGACCGTGGGGCTTCGTCAGGGATCTCCGTTCCGAGCACTTTGGCATCGTATGTTGTCCAACGTGGCGTTAGTATTGCCAACACTCTGGCATAGTAGAAAGAGCTTTGTTCCGGATCGTAATCGGGGTCTTTCCAATACTCGGATAGAATTGCCTGACCAATATCGTTTGTCCAAGTTGCACTCTCAACGTCAACGGTGTCGCCAACGGGCCCGTCACACTTCGCGTTCACTAGTTCGCGCCCGCCGCAAGAAATATCGTAAACGTGTTCCGAAGTTGTCCCGTCGCTATTTAACCACCCTTTGACGATTTGAATGCGGTCTAAATTGGCTCCATCGGGACGCCTCCTTCATATCCATACGCGGCAAAATCAGCACGCGGCAGGTCCGTTTCTTCAAAATCGTATCCGGCAAAAACGCGAACGCGCATGCGCGGACCTTTGGTTGCGTAGACTTCTTTCCGAGCAAGAGAGTGCCAAATGGCCTCGCGTGTGTTTTCTCTTGCCCAAACTGCCGCCATTCCCGACGCCGAAGTTTGCCATGCATATTGGGCAACCTTCTCGTCGCCACCGATGCCGCCCACGACTTCTTCGAAACGGATCGGGTTCGCAGTGGGTTCAACGGCAGCGTTAAGTTGTTGCCCAAACTCAGTCATGAGAAGTGTGGCGTCTTTCGCTGCCAACAGCGGCACGAGACCCAAGTTCTCAGCGTGATCGGCAACCACCAAAAAGTCCAATGGTCAGCGCAGCCTAGCTTCGACACCGGTGCTGGATATCACCACCTCGCCCTTGGCAAAGCGGTAGGCTTCTTCAGGGCCTAGCACATTGTCGATCATACCGGCATCTGCAGAGTCGGACGTATCCAAATGAGTGTCGCCAAAAAAGACCTGATTGGGAAAGCTCTGCCGTGGATAAGGTGAATACTGCCTGTCGCCGCGTTGAGTGCTCGGGATGTCCTCGGCATGGGCGCAAAAAGCAAGCAAAATGGTAAGAACAGATGCAAAACGGATCATTTTTGACCTCATCTATTGCACGAATGATGCTACGTTAAATGCACATTTCTACGACTCGTTCTTGTTCTTCGAAATAATTAGATTCTATCTACCGCACTAAGCCGTTGGCTAGGTTCACCGGGGCGGAGGTGGAAGCACCTTCTTCGACTGGAGTACCTGAAGGATGTCAATAATTGCCTCAGTACTCGTTTCGATTGAACCTCGGAAGAACAGTCCGACGCCACCTTCCCCTAACTCCCGTGTGCCACCGGCGTCGTAAGTTGGTGAGAGAGAGACAAGTTCGGGAGGTAGTTCTGGGCATACCGGGTTTCTTTGAAGTATTGCGTTCGCGGTCTCGATGAATACCTGCCGAACCTTTTCGACATTGCCCTTTGCATCGGACGACTCGGTGAGTTGATCCGGAGCAAGTCTCAGGTCATCCAAACGGAAAAAAAGGCAGTCATCTTTGAATTCGGCCGAAGCGGAAGCACCCACCGTCAAGCCACCAGCGAAAGTGTTCTCGCCGCGTATAGATCCACCGTCGCTGCGGCTTTCGCATCGGAAAAGCTCTGCTTCGATCCTCCCACTTAGCGAAATCACTGTATCGTCGGCACGGGCCGTTGCTTCGGTCACACCGATCAGTGCGTTGCAGACATCTACAAACGCGGCTCGTTTGAGTTCCTCTACAAGTATTTCTTTTGCCCGGCGAAGGTCTACGACACTTTCGATTGAGATCCTTGTCGCGTTCACATCTTTTAGTCTCAATGCCAGATCAACGGGAAACTCACGATCTCCTAGCATGACGTCCCCGTTTGCTTCGAAGGTAACCTCTTCAGCCAGCAGCGCGGATCCGAAAAGCCCGGCAGTAGCTAGTATCAGAAGAAAGATCCGATCCATCATCCTGCCCCCCCAACAATACCGCGAGATTGCATAACCGCCAGGAGTTCCATCATCGTCATCGCACTGGTGTCGATTGAGCCGCTCAACGCAACACCGATGCCACCGTCACCAATTTCTCGTGTACCGCCGGCGTCGAAAACCGGATTCAACGAAGAAAGCTCCGAAGGCATCTCCGGACAAATCACATTCTCTTCGGTGAACTCCTTTGCCTTGGTGAGAACGACCTCCTCGACGCGCTCTGTGAGGCCAATTAGGTTAACCAACCCGCCGACAAACCCGGTAGGTTGAAGCACGACGTCGGCAAGATCAAAGTGAACGCATTGATCTTGAACATTGGCGCGTGCCGCTGCGGCGATCCCAACAGTCGTCGAGATAAAGCGTACTCCACGCCCGTTGGTTCCCTCGGATTCTTCGTTTCGACAACGATAAAGCTCGACGTCCACTGAGCCAACGAGTTCAATGAGATCACCGCTGGCGCGGGCGTCGTCGAGTTCAAAGTCAACATTCAAAGAGCAACTTTGTTCCAGAGTACCCGACAGAAGCGCGGGCGCTTGGACTTGGATTTCTCGCAGATCTAAGAGCCCCCGGAAACCTAGGCGCGTTGACGTCGCACTGCTGATGCCCGCGTTAAATGTGTAAGGTAGGTTTTTCCCACGAGCGGGAATCTTGTTTGAGATGCTAAATTGAACTTCCCCGGCGTAGTCGCTTGGCGACGCATTCTGTGCACTGGGTCGAGCGTTCAACTCGGACTTCAAAAGTTCTGGGTTCGTGGTTGCACAGGATGCGAAGAACAGCAAACACACAAAGGCAAAAGGTACGGTTTTACGCGCCCCAAGTTCCGCCAAACTCCGTTGTAGTTCTATTCCCATTACCCTTCGCTCAACCTCACCGTTGAATATCAACCCTACCGTACAGCGTCACGGCGAAGGTCAACAGTTTGCACCACGAAAATATACTGGTGCGGTGTTGTGTTGTCGCAACGACTTGCAGTTGACGCGGGTCCTTTGAAACTTCGAGCATAAGCTCTGCCCACAAGACTTTTCTCTCGCGTTAAGCCCAGAGAAGGAGCAGATGCATTCGGGCATCTGCCAATATTGCGAGGGTATGCTTTCGATTCGTCGCCATGCCAGCACCTCTCATCAACAAACCGACTCCTAGGCGACACAATGTGTTTTACTCTCGACACAGGGTGCTTTTCACCTCCACAAGGGTGTTACGCCACTAAAGAGGGAAAAACCATGCGCTTGCTTTCTATACTTATTGTGACGGTTCTATTCACAACCGGCGCGGTTGCCCAAACAATCGACAGGATAACAAAAAACAACGAAATCCGATTTGGTTTTCGAACAGATGCTGCTCCGTTGTCTTACATTAACGACCAAGGTCGCCCGTTTGGTCTGTCGCCGTTGATTTGCGATCAAGTAGCGAAGGTAATTGCGCAGAAACTGGAATTGAAGGATTTGAATGTTCAGTTCATTCCGGTCGACTCTAAGGATCGTTTCGACAAAGTTGCTTCCGGAGAGGTGGATATGCTCTGCGGGGCAGCGTCGATTACACTTTCCCGACGCGAAATTGTTGATTTCTCAATTCCAACTTATGTCGATGGCACGTCCATATTGTTACCAGTCGAGGCTGAAGGCACCATGGGTGCACTCGCGGGAAAGAAGGTTGGAATGAGAAGCAGCACAACAACAGAGGCGTCCGTTCTGAATTCATTTGAAGCTGCAGGTATCGACGCAGAAATGGTGCGGTTCGCTTCACACCCAGACGGTATCAAAGCACTTCGAGACGGTGAAATTGACGCCTATTTTGCAGATCAGTCGATTTTGCTGGTCAACTACATTGCTGCGGGACTAAAGGGCAAATTCAAACTATCCCAGGAAATACTGACGATAGAAAAGCAAGGATTGGCCATCGCGAGGGGTGACGATAACTTTCGACTCGTTGTCGATAGTATTCTGTCAGAAATGTATGCTCAGGGCACAATGGAAGAGATATTTCGTCTCGCTTTGCCGGGGGTGGAGCCGAGCGAAGCACTAAAAGCTCTGTATGTTTTCGCCCCCATTAATCCCTGAAGCTTGTCGCGCAAAACAGTTTTGTCGGGAGTTAATCGCCCTGCGCAATAGAAGCTGGCCTTGTAAGTAAATTGACGGCTCAAGCCAGCTTGACCAATGACCGTGTTTTACTAAATGATCCTCCATTTGGCAGGCCAGTTGCCAGAATCACGGTCTTAGGCGATCCTTCGATAAATTGAAGGATCGCAATATGTTTAGATATATAATATTTGCTCTCAGTTTAAGCGCATCTAACGCCCTGTTTGCACAAGAGGCGTCCGATACTGTTGCAACGGAAGTTACGTCTGAGACTTCATCCGATCTTCTATCTGATGCTGAGTTGCAAACTTTGGTCGCCCCGGTGGCTCTTTTTCCCGACACTCTACTCATACAGATATTTGTTGCGGCCACTCAGCCACTGGAGATTGTTAAGGCAGAACGATATTTGTTGGATAACGCCGACCGCGACCCCGTAGAGCTCGAGCCGGAAATCGAAGCTATGGGCTGGGATCCGTCTGTAAGTGTATTGGCCACGGCGTTCCCCGAAGTCGTCGGTCAAATGGCCACCCACATCGATTGGACCGAGACAGTCGGCACCGCCATGCTGGCCCAGTCCGACGATGTACTGGATGCGGTGCAGGTAATGCGGGATCAGGCAATTGACAGCGGAGCTCTTGTTTCCGGGCCCGAGCAAACTGTCGAGGTATCTGATGAAGAAACGGTTGTAATTACTCCGACACAACCCGAAACAGTGTACGTCCCGCAATATAATCCCGAGACTGTCTATACCGGCCCGTCGACCGGGGACGTAGTGGGCGCGGCCTTGCTGACATTTGGCACCGTGGCGCTGATCGACGAGATTTTCGACGATGACGACGATTGGTATGACTATTGGGGGTGCCGGAATTGCGGCGGATGGGGCGGTGGCCCGATATACAGAAACCCGGACATCGACATAGACGTCGACGGCAACGTCAATATCGGTAACGATATAGATCTTGGTGACCGAACTGATATCGGATGGAAACCCGATCCTGACCGAAAAAAGGAAGCCCGGGACAAGATCGCTGATCACAAAAGGCCGGAAGGTGGTCGCGGCGACCTGCCTGTCAACCGCCCCGAGGGTCGCACGGACGAACTCCGCGCAAAACTGAGCCGTGAATCCGGTGCTGCAGACATTAGCAGGGGAGGTGCGGCAGCAGTTGCAGCTGGTGCAGGGGCGGGGGCTATCGCGAGCGGTGCTCTGGCCAATCGAGGTAGTGGGGGCAAGTCCTTGCCGCAGGTGAATCGCGGTAACGTTGATCGGGACAAGGCTGCTGCCAAGCAGCAGGCCATCGATCGGACTAAACGGCCAGATGCGGCGAAGAAGCCTGTCAAAAAGAAACCGCAAGCAGCTAAGAAACCTCAGGTAAAAAAGGCCACGGCTCAGCAAAAACCCGCTGCGTCCAAAGGTAAGGCTATGAAGAAAAAATCTTCAGGCGGCAAAGCTCACAAGGCGTCCAAACGGGGACATGCTGCCAAAGGCAAGGGGAGGCGGTAACATGCGTAAATCGGTTTTTTCTATTTTAGTGATCGCAGTGGCTACAGGACCGGCGTTTTCCGACGGTGCCCTGTTCGAAACTCCGCAAACCGCGCTGGACGCTTTTGTCGAAGCGTTAAGGGCCGATGATCAGAACAAGCTGCTCGAGATTTTCGGACCAGAGGCAGAAGATCTAATCGGAACGGGTGATCCGGTGGAAGATCAGCAACGAAGGCAGGAAGTGCTTGGCATGTATGCTGAAGGATACCGCTTTCAGCCCGAGGATGATGGGGTTTTTCTTCTGCTTGGCGAAGATAGTTGGGCCTTTCCGATCCCAATTCTGAAAGCTGAGAATGGTTGGAAGTTTGATTTAGAAGCCGGGGTAGAGGAGCTTTCCGCCCGTGAAATCGGACTGAATGAATTGGAAGTAATCGAAACGCTTGAGGCCTATGTTGATCTTCAGGCGGCGTTTCGTCTTTTGGACCACAATGGCGATGGCGTCATGGAATTTGCCCAAACGATCATATCGGATCCCGGCGCACGAAACGGCCTCTTCTGGCCAGAAGAAGACAGTTTTGTCGGCGAAGCCCTTGCCCGCGCCACCGCCTCGGGGTGGAGCGACGGTGCGGATGATTTCGAACCTGAACCTTTCCTCGGTTACTACTTCGCAATTTTGCAGGGGCAGGGACCAAATGCTCCGGGTGGTGCCTATTCCTATTTTGTCGGCGATCGGTTCGTGGCGGGTCACGCCTTGCTTGCGGTGCCTGCGGACTACGGAGAAACGGGTATCCATTCTTTTCTCGTGGGTGAAAACGGCACCGTGTTCGAAGCGGACTTTGGGCCGGATACGCTTGAAATAACAGCTGAGATATCGACCTATGATCCCGGCCCAAATTGGTCACCAGCCGAGTAAACTTAGATTGGCGGCGACGCTTAGTTGCCGGGCCTTGGTTTGACCGCTTTTTTGCCGTGTGCTGGTGTAGATTGAATGCAATTTTCGACTTAAGTGACTCTGGTTCGGGAAGGATCGATTTTGGGAAATCTAATTAATCGATGAAATAATTGCCCTTGATTCAATTCGACCCAATTTGCCCGCAATGGTTTGACCGAATGGCCGCTTTGTCCGCTAGGGTCAGGACTCATAGCCAATAGATGACGAGAGCTGCGATGGCGATTGCTGAGAGGAAGACCTTCGGGCACCTG
>NZ_JBXWMQ010000019.1:0-67795 GCF_059609905.1 Ruegeria sp. YTSA226 | reverse complement strand
CCATAATGGCTTCGATGAACCAGAAATCCTCCGTTGCTCAAACCCTAAATCTATCCGGTAGGTGCTGACGTCAGACATCGCCCTTGAATGCGTCAGGCTCTACGCTGACGCAGTTGCAGAAATGATCCACATCGCAGTGTCGAGAAGGGCGACCAAGGTTTGTTCGTTTGATTGACAATGGGAGCTTAGTGAACTTATCCCCCATTTGTGGCGCGCGCAGCATTGGTAGGTGTGGGCTCTTTCAAGACCTTGGGTGCAGCGCAGCATTTCGGTTCAAGAACCACTCGCCATCAATTTGAACGGCCCATAGCCGACATCCATCAGCCCTTTGAAATACTGCGTTAGCAGCCCGCATTTCAGACATTCGCTGCGATTGCGAAAGCTAGTCTAGGTGAATTCTCACTCCGCGTTCGACAGTGGAATCGCTACCTCAGACTTGTCTCATTCATTGCTAGATTTCTATGGCTACAACAAACTCCAGCCAGCTATCGATGCCGGGGGTCAAGATCTGGGGCCAGGCACGAAAACAAATCTGAGGGCACATGCGAATTTGATTCTCTAAAACTTTTTACAATTGAATCGCGCCAATCAAACGACGTTCGTAACATCACAACCTTGTCTCGGGTTCGCCAACAAAGAATTTTAGAACCGATAAGTCGCGCCTAGCACAGGCCCCGACTGATCAAATGTAAAATCGTTGCCGTTGATTTCATGATCGAATGAGATATAGCGATAGCCACCGCGGATCAGCCACCTGTCGTTGATTGCGTAATCTGCCGTCAGCAGAATCTGCCAGGTTTCACTGTCACTGCGGAAGCCTCCGTAGTCGACAAAACCGGAGCCCGACCACTTATCCGAGAACTGTACCCGTGCTCTGGCGCCGATGACAGGGTCGGTCCAGCTATCATCTGCCGTTGTTGTGCGCCCCGGTGCCGCGCCGGGTAGAAGGGTAAATTCCGTTTCAGTGCTGAACCACCGGAAACCCCCGGCGACGTCAACGGTGATAGTTGGCGCTTCATACACTCTGTAGCCAACATAGCCACTTAGGTATTGTGTGGTAAATGATGTCTCCAGACCCGAGCCGACAGGTCCAGGAGCGCTGTTACTGAAAGATAAGTCTGTGTAGTTGTAATCTGCAAGTATCAGCCAACGTCCGTTGGTGGCCGAGAACGCACTCATAAAGGCAAAATCGAGGTTTTCCAACGCATCCGAAAAGCTGAGAGTACCGTCCAGAGTGCCCAAAGGTGTGTCCAATGTAGTCTCTGTTTCCGGCATGAACAGGTAGATTGTGGCCTCATATGACCAATCGGATTGTTGAGCCGAAGCCACTGTGGCCACAGATGCAAAAAAAGCTACTCCGCAAGCGCAGCTTTTCACCCAAATTGACGAAGTCATTCTGTCCCTCCCGTCAAACAATCAAGTTTGAATAAATGGTCTTTGGTTTGTAGTTGTTTAGCCATGGGCCTCATTCTACAGCTCCTTCGGTTGCCATGGAACCGCTGCCGACACGATTAATATCTGTGTTCGGGAAGAACTCGGACCAGACATGCCAGAATGCGCCTGCGCGCAGGGTTTCGACACGTTTTAGCTGACCCTGATCTGAATGGCCCCAAAAATCGCAATGGCTCACAGGTTGACCAAAGTCGTTGTACCAAACGCCTAGGCTTTCATACTTTGGATCCAAGCTGACCACGACATCTCGTCCGCCGACATTGGAATTCACGATCCACTCGTTCTCGACGATGAAATCATCAGTCCAGCAAACCGCATCCTTACCGATCGTAATTCCCCAAACGTAGGTTTTATTTGGTAACCGATCGTCCGAACGATCCATGTTGTCCATCACGGGCGCGTCTTCCTGATGCTGGCGTCCGATGCCCCAGCCAAACGTGATCTCGGTCATCATATCCAGCAGGCGCAAAAATGGGTTCGGGGATGGCTTGTTCAGAAATACCTCACCGTCAGGATAGGCCTTCTGAAACCCGCGGAACGTCATTCGAAAGGTTGGCCAGGGCTCCATTTGCGCTTCGGGTCGAAGGGGGCAGGCAGGACCGTCGGAGTTAGGGTCGCGGTCCGCCTCGCGGAAACCATAGATGTGCTGGATCGGCTCGCCCGTGTCGTTATCGCGCAGGATTAGGTTATTGCCATGCTGGGCCAAAACCTCGAGATTCAACCGTCTTCCTTCTATTCGCGGAATGTAACCCTGACCCAAATTGGCCATAGCACAATAGGTCATGACCACGTCTTCACCACCCAAGCCATCTACATTCCCGGCCAGATGAGGGCGCATAATCTGCGCATCCGGGTGCGCGCGGGCTTGGCCGTTGTTTTCGATGACTATGACAGGCGCAGTTGGTCCGACATATTTGCGGGCTTCTTCAATTGGAAAGTACTGGGCGTCATTGAGCTGGTTCCTTAGACCCAAATGCACCCAAACGTAGGGAAACCCATAAAGAAGAAGGGTAAGCACAGCCGCTATGAGCCAAAGCCAGAAAGGGCCACCGCCCAAAAGGAAATGCGCAAGTGTTGCCGCTGCAAACCCGCCAAATCCGGTACCGATCAGGCGATATTCATTGCGGATAAAGCGCACCATATTCTCGCGCTTTACCTTCAGCAGCATTTGAGAGACGTCGCCCAGATCGCGAAAATAGACAAACCCGATGCCGAGAGACACAATCAATCCCAGTCCGAATATTATGCTACCAAACATGCTGTGACCCTCGACCTTGATTAACACAATCCTTCACAGGTTTATTGCGAAGGATTAGGCTTACTTCTGTGGCGACGCGCGCTTGATCATGAAAGCCTCAACTGCCTGTTGGGTTTCGGGGCGGATGTTCTCGATCCCTTCATAGGGCACGCCATAGGCGGGCGCGGTATCGGGGAATTTCTCTTTGCGGGCCATGTGGCGGCCCAGAATCCGAGCGAATTCCTGCCCTCCCCAGGCGCCAACCTCGGTCGAGACCGAGTATTCTTCGCGCGTGTCCCGATAGAGATCAAAGAACTTTGCAAGAATGGCGCTTTCGCCTGGTCCCGGCAGTTTCAGCTTTAGCTGGTCTTTCACGACCGCCTCGGGCTTGTTCACCGAATAGACGATGACGTGATCGCGGCGAGATTTGGATTCATCGCTGAACAACAAGGCGGCCGACTGGTCCACCCCATCTACAAGGCGATCCCGCGGAATATACTGATCTGCTCCGGCAAAGCGCGACAAAGTGGTATAGAGGTCCGAGACATGGATGATGCTGTTAAGCAACCCGTCAGCCTCGATCACACCGGGCCAGCGGATGAAGGCGTCAACTCGGATACCGCCTTCAGTCGTGTCACCTTTGCCGCCAGCATAGATCAGCGGGGTGAACCCGGATTGCGGCGCGTATTTGGTGAAATGGCCATTGTCACCCATGACCACAACCACAGTGTTTTCCGTCAAGCCCAACTCTTCCAGCCGCGCAAACAAGTCGCCCAACCACTGATCGAGCAACTGCATTTTGTCCACATACAGGCCACCATTAACGCTCTCTGGCCCCGACCGCCCGGCACGGGTGTTGTCCAGCGGGATCATCGGCCAGTATTGTAAGAAAAACGGGTCTTCACCATTTGCTAGGCGATCCAATTCTTCCATCGTCTTGTCCTGAAACCCCTGGTTCATCTCATCGTACTTCGCAGCGTTCCAGCGTTCGCCGGTTTCCATGCGAATTTCGCGGATGGGCCCGCCGGTTTCCCCTTCGATGACTGTCATCATCGCGGCAGAGTCCGGCCGGAACCAGCCGTCCAGCGTATATTTGTCGTCATAGTCACGGATCGCGACCGAGACCTGTTCTTTGATCGCATCATCATTGAAGATCGTCAGCTGGCCCTGTTGGTGGATGGCGTGCTGGGCATAGTCAAAACCCTGATTCATCGCCCAGCTTTCGGCGATATCGCCCATGTGCCATTTGCCGACATGGCTGGTCGCATAACCCGCCTGTTTCAGAATTTCGGCCAAGGTGACCTCGTTTTCCGGTAAGCCAAACCCGGCAATGTCCACCGTTGTGTCGCCCATACCCATGCGTACGGGCAACCGCCCGGTCATTTGTGCCACGCGGGTCGGCGTGCACGAAGGTTCAGTATACATGCGCACCATTCGCATCGCCTGATCGGAAAAGTCGTTGATATTCGGCGTTTCATAACCTCGCACAGCGTTTAGCTCGGGGATGCCCATGTCGCCGAAGCCCATATCGTCGATCAGAACGCTGACTATGTTTGGGGGCTGCCCATTGTTACCGTCACGAAAAGCGGCCAGAGCATCATCAACAGCGGTATCATCCTGTGCCCATTGTTCTGCATGTTGTGCCTGCAGAATATAGAATTCGGCATCGTGTTGAATTGGGTCTTCCTGCGCCTGCAAAGGTGGTGCCGTAACGCCTGCACAAAAAACCAGAAGCCATTGTAGTTTCATTCCGTCTCCCCCAGGTTTGAAGCCGAGCTTCGGTGTTTGATCTTAGATGCGTTAACCACTTTTAACATCGTTATATTCAAATATTTACTTAAATTTGCGACGTCACTGCCAGCTCATGAATACATCACGGGTCAGTTCAGTTTCCGGACGCAGGTTTTCGATGCCCTCATAGGGGGTACCTTTGCCGATCTCTGAATGTGGATATTTGGCGATCATCTTCTGGTGGCGCTTTATCATATCCTGAAAAGATGCACCGGCCCAAAGCGAGTAGCCAACCAACGGGTGTTCCTCACGAGGGTCCCGATAGATGTTATAGGTTGGAGCAGCCGCGCCGGGTTGACCAGGGGCAGGAAGGTGCATCTTGAATTCTTGTTTAACGACCGAGCGCAAGACAGGACCTTCGTAGACATAGACATAGTCGCGCCGACCGTTCCCCTCGCCGTTCAACAGTAACGCCGTCTGGTCAATGCCGTCTATCACACGGTCCCTTGGGATAAAGGCGGTGGCTCCGGCAATTCGCGCCATTGTGGTGAAGATATCTGAAACATGAACGATGTCGCCAGCTGCACTGTTGGGTTCGATCACACCGGGCCAGCGAATGAATGCATCGGTTCTTACTCCGCCTTCAAGATGCTGAGTTTTGCCTCCGCGATAGATTAGTTGGTTCAGGCCGGATGAGCCTTCATAGTGATACATCAGACCATTATCTGCCATCAGAACAACAATTGTGTTGTCTGCCGTGCCGGTTTCTTCAAGCTTGGCCAAGAGATCTCCAATCCATCCATCAAGCAGTTGCAGCTTGTCGGCATGAAACCCGCCATTTCGTGAAATTGCCTGATCCGGATAGACGAAGTTCAATGGGTACAGCGGCCAGTATTGCAAGAAGAACGGCGCATCCTCTGAGGCTACACGTTCGAGTTGCTCCAGCGCCTGCCGTTGATATCGTTCGTTCATCTCTTCATATTTGGCCTGCGTCCAAACCTCACCGGCTGACATGTCTACTTCCAGGGCGGGCCCACCGGCTTCGGCCTCGACACCGGTGACAAGACCATATGGCTTGAAGCGCTCATCCAGCAGGAACTGATTGTTCTGCCCCTCGGGCACGTAGCCGAGCATGGCGTTGGACCTCATTGCCTCGGGGATCATGAGGCTCAGCTGCACTTGCTGGTGTAGTGGAAATGCGGCCCAGTCGAATCCCTGATTGTGTGGGTACGATTGCTCAATGTCACCTTGGTGCCATTTGCCGATATGCGCCGTATTGTAGCCGACTTGTTTCAGTATCTCCGGCAGTGTCACTTCGCTGGTCGGAAGACCTTCTCCGACCAAAGCCACTTTGACCTCTTCGACACCGGCGCGTATCGGGTGGCGCCCTGTCAGCATGGCGGTACGTGTGGGAGTACAAGAGGGTTCGGTATACATGCGCATCAGCGACATGCCTTCGGTAGCCAACTGATTGATGCTGGGTGTCTCGATCCCCATGACGTAATTCATCTTGCGGTCACCCATCTGACCAAAGCTTACATCATCGATCAAGATGTAGAGGAAATTAGGAGGCTTGCCGCCATTGGCCGCACGAATTTCGGTCAGCTTTGCGTCGACTTCAACGTCTTGCGCATCCCATGCCTCACCAAACTGCGCGCGAAGGAATTCGAACTCGCCGTCATGAACAATCGGGGTTTCCTGAGCAAGCGCGGAGCCGGCACCAATCAACAACGCAGGCAAAATGTATCTAAGTCTCATGTCAAACCTCCAAATCTTTGTTCCGTACCGATTCCGAATCAAGGCCATGCGCCTGCAACCGTCCGTCAATACTGCTGCGCAGGTCCGAAAGGCTTTCTGCCAGATCGGCGAGATAGCGCATCTGAAGAACAGACTGCGACCTTGGCGGCACCGCCAGTTCGGCGAAGACCTCTTTGTAGTCGCGGCAAATTCGATCAAACTCTTGGTCTTTTGCCCGCAGGTCCTGCAGCAGGCGACCCGCTTCGGGAAATTGGGATTCAAAGAACTCATCATCCGTCATTGGCAGCGCCCTTCAGGCATTCGTTTGCCAAGCATGCATCCAACAGAATATGTATTGAACGTATAAAGCCGCATGCTACCGTAGCACCATGGCGACAAACCCTTATTGCGAAAGGATAGTTCTTTGACCGTCAGCATGGACGATCAGGAACAGAATGACACTCAACAGTTCTCGGCCGAGCAGGTGCGCGATGCGTTGGATAGGGTTCAGAAGTCAGATGAATTCAAAGGGTCCGCCCGCATGCGATCTTTTCTGTCTTATGTTGTGATGGAATCGCTCGAGGGTCGTTCCAACGAGATACGCGCCAAAACCATTGCGATGGATGTTTATGGATACGACGCGGATGAGCTATTGAAACGCGAAGGCGTCGTACGTGTGGATGCGGGACGTGTTCGGCGAAAACTCCAAGCTTATTATGAAAGTAAGGGGATCGCTGACGAATTGGTAATCTCATTGCCTGTCGGAAGTTACGCACCCGAGTTTTTGCCGGGCTCCAATCGAAGCAGACAACCATTACGCGGAAGGCGACAGGCTTACGCAGTCGTTATCTCGCTTTCACTTCTAGTAGCCGGTATTCTAGTCGGTGTTCTGATCGGCCGCGGTTCGAAATCTGTTGCTCCAATAACTGGCAAAACTGCGATCTACGACGTGTCGCCAGCCCGCGTCGAAGCAATGAACCTAAGCAACGCTGGCCGGGATCTGATTTTTCCGGTTACAGATTTGGCACGCCTTCAACCTGCGTTGTTGATATTCCAAACAGCAATTGAACGAGATCCGTTTTATTACGGGGGGTATGCTGGCGCTTCTCAGGTCGAAACCATGTTCGCCATCATGAAATCTGGCGATCTAGGTTCTGATGAGTTTTTGCACGCGGCCGACAAGAATAGTGCTTATGCTTTGGAATTGGCTCCGGATGCAGCATGGCCGCTTTCAGCGCGAGCCTGGTTTGAATTTGGGGTGGGCAATTACGATAGCGCAGTTCGATTATCCCAACGGGCCGTAGGTTTGGCACCCGATGATTCACATGTTGCTGAATTCGATGCCTTGATTTCCCTTTATACATCTGATTTTGAACGAGTTTTGTCTCAATCAGCGCGATATAGAGTCCTGGCCCCACAAGGAGGGGGACTTGTATTTGACAATGCATTGGGTGCGGCTCAGTTCCATACGGGAGACTATGCTGCCGCAATCAGGACGTTTGATGAAACAATATCGCGTGGTGGGCCGTTCGGACCAATTTCCGCAGCTTACCTTATGGCAGCCCACTGGAGGAACGGAGAACAAGCAGAGGCACAGCGGCTTGCAAAAGTATTTTCGGACACTTGGCCAAGCTTCCCTCTCGAAGCACTGAAGGCTCGAGTGTTTGTAGACCCACAGCCAGTTCAAGAGCTGATCAGTGCAATGAAGGCTGCGGGTTGGTCAGGAACCGTCAGGCCCTGATTCTACGCAGTAGGATGTGTCACAATCAATTTGCTTAGATTGGAATGACATAAAGACCAGCGTAAAAATGCCAGCGCCATGCCGCGAAGTAGAGTTTGTTTGCGCCGCCCTCGGACAGCGCAGGTGTATCGGTAATAGTCATCTAGTGGCCTCCAAGCACAATCGCGCCGCATCCAGCGGGATACGGGCATCTTTGATTTCAATAGAAGGTAATGAAATCAGGCGTGAGGCAGGTCGCGGGTCAAACGCGCGGGATCGAGATCATTGCGCTCGGCAACGCGCTTGGCGATAAATTCGAAAGTTTGCGTTGCTGTGGTCTGTACGAAGCGTGGACAACTGTCTTGAATCAGAACGGACGTGTTGCTGATGCGGCAAGCTTCGCAATCAACGGTCACTGGTGCGCTGTCGCCATCTATATTTCCGCAGATGCCGCTCAACTGCCCGCCTGCCGCAATATAGGCGGTGAGTTCCGGGGTCGTAGACATGGGAGCTGTCCGATGCGCAAAGCTCAGCATTCGTGACTTTGGGCTCAGAACCGACCTCAGATGCGGCGCGGCATCTGCCAGTTTCGCAGAACTAGCATCGTGGCAGAACGGCCCATAAGAGACATTCTACAACCGAGCGGATTACTGAAATACAGCGTTGCAAACCGGCGTTTGCTGCCAGTGCATACCCATTCGCAGCAATATCTACACTATCCGGGAAAGACCGGAATTGGTCACGACAGCGGTCGTTCTAACATTTTGGCTGCAGACAAGCTGTCAGGCGGTACAAAAATCTCGCAGTATCGAATTAAAGAGCCCCGGCTTCTCTAAATGCGTCGCGTGAGCACATCCAGGTATCACGGCGAGGTTGGCGTCGGGAATTGATTGCCACAATTGTTCGGTTTGGCTCCATGGATAGGTCCGATCCCGGTCACCCCAAATCACCAACGTACGGGTCATGATATCCGCCAAATGTTTGGCGCCGCTCCAACTTTCCATTGCGTCGAGCCCAATTAGCATGGTTTGCAGGCTGCATTGTTCTGCAATCATAGCACAGTCCTCATAGGCCGCAGCTTTTCCCCGATCAAGAAACCAGGTTGCCGCAATACGTCTGGCCGTGGCTCTTGGTCCTTCTGTATTGGCCCGGCGCTTTGAAGTGTCGATCGTCTCAAACCGGCCGGGTAAAATGCCAATCGTTCCGGTGCCGTAAAGCACCAACCGGTCGATACGTTCGGGTGCGCGGGTAACCATTTCTTGGACGATCATCCCGCCCATTGAATGGCCGATCAGGATAAATCGCTCAATTCCCCGCCCGGTTAATTCGCACAGCGCCCACTCGGCAAATCCAGCAATACTGGTAGGGGCCTCGAGATGCGCATTCTCACCAAATCCCGGTAAGTCCAAGGCTACGACGTTGAAACCGGCCAGGGCTTCGACTTGCCCTAACCATTGTCGACTGCCGCCCAAAAATCCATGGACGAATACGACAGGTGTCATTTGCGCCCACCCTGTACAATGCGATCAAGGATCATGGCGCAGAAAAGGATCGCAAACCCGGCGAGGATGCCTTGGCCCACATTGGCATATTGCAATGCTTCCAGCACGTCCTCACCCAGCCCCTTGGCGCCAATCAGCGAGGCCACGACGACCATCGCCAGCGACAACATAATCGTCTGGTTGATCCCCGCGCGGATCGATGGGCTTGCTAATGGAAGATCTACCTTAGTGAGCAAGTACCACTTATTGGCACCGAAACTAATAGCTGCTTCGCGCACGCTTTCTGGTACACCACGCAGACCAAGAACGGTCAATCGTACCACCGGTGTGCCGCCAAAAATCATCGTGACCACAACCGCCGCTGGCTTTCCAACGCCGAAGAACGCAATCACAGGCACCATGAACACGAAGGCTGGCATGGTTTGCATGAAATCCATGATCGGCTGGATAAACGCATAGAACCGTGGGCGACGGGCAGCAAACATGCCGAGCGGAATTCCTATAACAATCGACAGACACGCCGCTGTCCCCAACAAGGCCAGCGTCGTCATGGCACCTTCCCAGAAACCCAGCAGGCCCATATAGGCCAGAAATGCGCCCGAATAGATCGCCGTGCTGATGCCCGCTGTCAGCCAGGTCAGCAAAATAATCAAGCTCGCAATCACGATCCATGGCGTCTGAACCAGTATGACCTCTAGCGCATCCAACAGAGTGCGGATGCCGAATGTCAGCCCATCAAAGAAGGTCTCGCTGTTGCGAACGCACCAGGCGATGAAATCTTCTACCCAAGTGATACTGGTCAGGCGGATGTTTGGGTCTGTCGGAAAATGGCTAAGCAGTGAAAAGCGCCCTGGGAAGCTGTAATGCAACATTGCCGCGGCGACGATCAACGCCATGAAGATTGCGCTGAACACGATCTGCGACACCGGCATGGCCGAACGGATCGAACGATCCGATAGCCACTCCGAGAAACGCGCCTCAAGCGCCCAGTTCGCCACCTGTGACTGTATGAATTTGACGATGATCAGTATGATCAGGCCGGTTAGAATGATGTAAGGACCTTCAGCTGCCATCGCTTCGGCCTCGGCACGGATACCTCCTATGTTTTCTTCAAGCGAGTCCACCGTTCGCTGATAGACATCGATCTTGTCCGAGTTGTTTTCGATAGCCGCCGCCAATTGCTGACGGCGCAGTTCAAGCGTCCCTTCAATCGATGCAATACGCTCCATTGCCTCGGCTGCCAGATCGCCGAACAACCCTCGCGCAATCTGCACAAAGGCTATAGTTTCGAGGATCAGAAATGGTAACGCCCATGACCACAGACCTCGCGCACCGAACCAGACCGGACCAAACAATCCGGCCATCAGATTGAAAGTTGGTGTAAAGCGGGACGATGCACCAATCTTGTCGAAATTACGGATGTAGTAGTCAGGGCTGGTACGCACAAATGTGCGAATGTTTTCACGCCGCTCTTCGGCATAGGCAAGGGCCGCTTCGCTTTCGGTATCTTCCAGCGGGTTCACATCAGAAATGCTCATGACACTTCGGTCCCTTCGATCACGGTGCGCAACAGATCGGCACGGGTTATGACGCCAACATCCACGCCGCCGTCCTCCACAAGGATTGCGCTACTGTTGTCGATCGCCAGATTGATCAGCGTGCTCAGATTTTCGTCTTCATTCACGCGCGGGGCATCCGCCGATAGCGGTCCATGGGCCGCAATATGTTCTGGAATTGGCCGCATGACCGCATGGGCGCGCACCACTTTGAGGCGCGAAATACCTGCAACGAAATCAGCCACATAGTCATCAGCGGGGTTCATGACGATGTCTTCGGCTGTCCCGATCTGCACCACCTTGCCGTCCCGCATGATGGCGATCCGATTGCCGATGCGGACGGCTTCATCAAGGTCATGGGTAATGAAGATCGTAGTCTTCTTGAGAATCTTGCTCAGCCGGATGAATTCATCCTGTAATTGTCGCCGGATCAGCGGATCAAGGGCCGAAAACGGTTCATCCATCAAAAGCACGTCGGGGTTGGCGGCCAAGGCGCGGGCCAGGCCCACACGTTGTTGCATGCCACCGGACAGCTCGTGTGCGAACTTTGACCCCCAGGCTCCCAGTTCGACAATATCGAGAATAGCAGCAGCCTGACGCATGCGTTCATTCTTGCTGACCTGTCGGATTTCCAGTGGCATTGCCACGTTATCCAACACCGACCGATGCGGCATCAGCGCAAAGTTCTGAAACACCATACCGATTTTGTTGTTGCGAAACTGCTGAAGCTCTTTTGGCCCCAAGGCCATGACATCAGTGCCTTCGATTTCGATCTTACCAGCTGTCGGCTCCAGCAGTCGGTTGAAATGGCGAACCAGGGTGGATTTACCGCTGCCTGACAGACCCATGATGCAAAAAATCTCACCCCGGTTTACCGACAGGCTGACATCAGCGACGCCGACAACACAGTTGTATTCGGCCAGCACTTGGGACTTGTCCAACCCACGGTCGCGGATCGCCTGCAGCGCCACCTCGGGTCTGCCTCCGAAAATTTTCCAGACATTCGAAATTTCGATAACGGTGTCGTCGCTCATAGGTCCTCCAGAGATCTGCTTTTGGGTGGCGCCAACAGATGCCGCCACCCTGTTTCTGGAAGTGGGATCAGAGGCCCAGCCAAGCGTCGACGCGATCCGGGTTCGCTTCGACCCATTCGCGGGCAACCTCTGCCGGATCGCGACCTTTGCCGCTGATCTCAAAGGCGAAACCGCTGACATCATCCGCAGTCAATGCGAAATTCGCGAAGAAATCAGCAATCGCAGGTGAGCGGTCTGGCAACGTATTGGACCATGCGATCTGGACGTTCTTCAGGGCGTCTTTGGTGGCAACACTGGATTTGCTATACCAATCCGGATCGTCCGATGGCTGCACCATCACGTATTTTGCCGGGTCGAACGTCGGCTCGCTCAGCATTTGAACGTCGAACATGTACCAGACCGCGTGTGGCTTGTAGCAATAGAAGGCATAGCCCTCGCCTTTGGCGATGCTGTCTTTGATACGCGCGGTCTTCACGCTTTCTTCTGCACGCACGGGCTCGATGAAATCAAGCAGACCGTAGTCGCGCGTTTTCACCTCGTTCACATTGGCCGAAGCCCAGCCGGGGGCGCCAATCCACATCTCACCCTTGCCGTTGCCATCGCTGTCCATCAGGGCTGCGACATCAGGGCGGCCCAGATCAGCTATGTCGGTGATATTGTTGGCCTCACCAAAGTCCTTGCTGACGCAAAAACCCTGATTGCCTTCGTAGGGGTTCGAGGACAATGTTACCGTACCGGCCTCGTCGACATACTTCTTGGTAAAGCTCTCCTGATTGGGCAGCCACACATCTGGATGCACGTCGATGTCACCTTTGCCCTGATCCATGGCTTGAAAGATGGTTGCATTGTTACCGGGCACATATTCAACCGTCCCGCCGATGCGCGTTTCAACAACGGCACCCAGAAGATGAGCGATTGCCTGCGCCCCGGTCCAAGACGGCACACCGATTTTAACCTCTTCCGCCGCGAATGCGGGCATCGCATAGATACCTACCGCCGCTGCCATACCAAATGCCTTTAGCTTGTTTCTCATGATAGTCTCCTCTGTTGAATTGCGCCGTATTTTGGCGTCGTTTTTTTAGTCAATCTCATTCCTATCGCTCGGCGGTGTCGTACAAAGTCGTCTCGGGCTGCGACTTCGGACGGAAGGGGAAAAGGGGGACAAACCGCCAGGCCCTAGCTTAAAGTCTAGAGCATGAGGTTTTCTGAGGGCCAATTCGAACATTTCATCAAACTATTCCCGCAATGCATAGTTTTGAGTATGCTCGACCAATGCTTCCTTGGAAATGCAGGTACACACATTGGATTTGAACTGGCTGCGCGACTTTGAATGCCTCGCCCGGACACTGAACTTCACCCGAGCCTCCGATGAACGCAACATCACACAATCCGCATTCAGTCGTAGAATCAAAGCGTTGGAGAGCTGGGTCGGGCTGCCTCTGGTCAATCGCGCCACCTATCCTGTTCAATTGACAGAAGCAGGTCAACAATTCTTGCCGGTCGCTTTAGCGGCGATCTCACAACTGTCAGAATCCCGTCAATCGCTGCGGGATGCCGATCGTGGGGATAGCCGTTTCATCCGGTTCTCGGTCCTCCACACGATCGCGGTTAATTTTTTGGCAAGTCGCATCGAAGAGTTGCAGATGCAAATTCCCGATCTGCGCACTCGAGTATTGTCCGATTCCCTAAGCACCTGCTGTGACCTGTTGGTCGAGGGCGCAGTGGACATTCTCTTGTGTTACAATCACCACTCGGTTTCACCGATGATTGATGAAACCGCATTTGAGCGAAAAGACCTGTTAAAGGATCGTCTGGTGCCAGTGGCTACAGCTGATTCAGCGCGTGCCATGGGTTGGAGTCTCGCAGAGCAGGATGGCCCACCCATCCCCTATCTGGCATATGATCGTTCTTCGTTTTTAGGCATGGTTGTAGAAAATACCATAGACCGCAAACCCCTGAACGCCGAGACGATTTATGTTGATAGTCTGGTTGAGACAATCAAGAGACGCCTGATTACCGGAAGCGGCTTTGCCTGGATGCCCGAAACTACAATTTCGCCAGAGCTGGACGCAGGATTGCTGGTGCCAATCGGCGATGACGCGTGGTGTGCCACCTTGACGATTTCCGCATTTGCCAATCCGGCGACCTTTGATCAGACAGCGCAACAGCTTTGGGACCAATTATGAACAAAGGTATCTGTTGACTTGCAGATTGCCTCCGAACGCTGTGGCGCACTTATTCAATCGCCTAAACTTGCCCTGCGTGGGAAAATTCGACAATCGCCTGGACAAGCAGGTCAATCGTATCAATGGCATTGACCTCGGCCGCAACACTATCAGCGATGAGCGAGAATTCTGAGCAAGCCACAAGCTGCAGGTCGGCCCCTGCGGCAACAAGTTCTTTCGAGGCAACTCTTAGTGTTTCGCGCGCCTCTTCGCACGGACCGTCCGTCGTAATTTTCCGGATCGCTGCAAGCATCTTTTCATCACCTGCGGACCAAACCACCGACAGCCCGCGCCTGTGCAACGCTGTCTCGAATAGCTGCGTATGTCGTACGGCAGGCGAGGCAAGCATCCCGACACATCCCCCTGATCCGAGCCTCCCAGCCGCATGATCAGCCGTCAGTTCGACCACGTTCAGCAAGGGTATTTCCACGGAGTCCGTAATCGCCTTGGCATAGTGATGGGCGGTGTTGCACGGCATCGCCAGCGCTAAGGCTCCAGCATCTTCTAGCCGACGCGCCATAGCGGCAAGCGTCGACCCCGGATCCTCGCCGACGCCGTCGAGCAGATGACGAACCCGCGACGGCACCTGCGGGTTCATGTCGATCAACAAAGGTATGTGGTCTTGGTCATCAGTTGCGGGTACTGCCGCCACCAGCTTGCGCTGGAGGAGGATCGTCGCTTCGGGGCCCATACCGCCAAGAATTCCAACCGGGCGCAGTGTCATAGCCTAGACAGTCACCCAGCGGTTTTGATGATCAAAGGCAAAATCATATCCGCCAAGAGCTGCCGCCCCCCCGGTGTGCAGGAAAACAATCCGTTCGCCGTTGAACTCACCCTTGCGCGCAAGATCAATCAGACCGGCTGCGCCCTTGGCCGAATAGCACGGGTCGAGAAGGATACCTTCGAGCTCTGCAAACATCCGGATCGCCTCAATGCCGCTTTTGGTCGGCAGGCCATAGCCCTCGCCGACATAGTCAGTATTGGCCTTCACGTCTTCGCGCTTGACTACACCAGCACAGCCCAGTTTCTCGGCTGTTTTACAGGCCAGGTCATATACCATCTGTTCTTGCTTGGGCTGAGGCGCCCTTGTGCCGATGCCCAGCACGGGCACCTGCGCATTCATGGCACACATGCCAGTCACCAACCCGGCCTGCGTTCCTGAAGAACCGGTTGCATGCACCAATCTGTCAATTTGCAAACCACTGTTATTTGCTTGTGCCAACAGTTCAAAGGCCGCGTTAACATAGCCAAGTGCGCCGGTCGGGTTCGATCCGCCGCCAGGGATGACATAGACATTGTGCCCTTCCGCGCGCTTCTTTTCGGCTGCTTTTTCCATCTCACCCGGCATGTCATGGCCGCCGGGAAACTTCTCGGTGGTTGCGCCATGCAAATGGTCTAGCAGGACGTTACCGTTCTTATTGTAGTTTCCATTTTGGTAACCGGTGCGATCCTCCAAAAGGATGTGACAGGCAAGCCCCAGCTTGGCGGCAAATGCAGCCGTCTGCCGACCGTGGTTGGTTTGCGTGGCCCCTTGGGTCATCACCATGTCGGCACCCTGCGCCTCGGCCTCAGCCATTAGAAATTCAAGCTTGCGGGTCTTGTTGCCGCCGGTCGACATACCGGTGCAATCATCGCGTTTGATCCATATTTCGACCCCCAGCTCTTTTGACAATCGAGTCATGGGTTCAAGCGGTGTTGGAAGATGGGCAAGATGCAGGCGGGGAAAACGGGCAAGGTGCATGTCATGGTTCCTAATATTTGCTTTTGTCAACTTACTACGCGCTGAGGCGCATTCCTAATTCGAACTTCGGTACATAAATTGCAGGAATTGCATGTTGTCACGAACTGCACTATCGATCCGCCATGCGTCTTGAGTGGATCGATGATATATTGGCGGTGCTTGATAGCGGCTCTCTCGCCCGCGCCGCTGAAAAGCGATTGCTGACGCAATCTGCGTTTACTCGGCGGGTGCGGCTTATCGAAGACAACATCGGCGCAACGCTGTTTGATCGCCGCCGCAAGCCAGTCTCTTTGATGCCAGGCGTGCGGGAACTGGAATTTGAATTACGTGAACTCAGCACCCGGCTGCATGGGCTTCGGCACAGCCTAAAAACCGCGAGTGATCAGGCCGGCAAGTCGCTGTCTTTTGTTTGCCAACACGCCCTCACAACGACGGTTTCCCCCGAAATTGTGCGTGTTTTGACTGAAGATGGCGAAACCTCGGTTCGCGTGCGGTCAGGAAATCAAGACGAGTGCCTACTGCATCTGATTTCGAAGGAGGTCGATTTTGCCATCATGTACGCGGTGCCTGATGACAGTATTCAAGAACCCGCTAACGCGTTTGAAACCAAAACACTCGGGATGGATACTTTGATTCCAGTCTGTGCGCCTACTGTGCGCACGCAAGTGACGGAAGACGTAATTCCTACAATCAGCTACCCGCCCGAAGTCTTTCTCGGGCAGGTCTATTCCAGAATGATTGCGCCGCGATTACCTGAAGGTAAAACCGCAGTACCCAGAGCTGAAACCGCACTTACGTTGGCCATACTACAATACGCCTTGAATGAAATCGGCATCGCGTGGTTGCCCCGCTCTCTAGTGGCGACCCACCTTTCTGAGGGCGCGCTTGTGTGTATTGACGACGTGCTGCCCACACAGCTTCTGGCAATCAGGGTAGTCCGCCTGGCAGAATCTCAGCCAGATCACGCAGAGCAAATATGGAAACAACTTGAAGACATTTTAAGTTTCTAGTTTTCCCGCTGCACTCTCTATCCCAAATGGCAAGCCGCCCCTAATCAGAAGGGCTGGATTTTCCCTTACACACCCTTCGCCAGACCGAAAAAAACGAAGCCCACACGCAAAACGCTTCGTTATCGCAAAAACTGCTACATCCTAAGCACCTGATCTTGGCAGCAGTCGTCTCTCGAACATGCCCAGCTGCCAAAGAAGCGATACAAGCGAGTGGCCACTTTGACCGTTGTGGTTTTTGAAATTCGAATACGCGGCGAACTTCCGCATTCCGCCCATTTTTTCGAAAAACAACGTGTTCTGGCGCAAAGAGTTACGGCGCAGCCCACACCGTCGCACTTGTTTTGGGGCCAGCGGGATTTGGACTAGCCAAACGCCCCTGGCCATCAGGGGAAAGACGCTGCCTTCCCCCCTCGGGCAACCCTATTAGACAAAACCGTGTCCTCGGCTGTGCCTGCGGGCCGCGCCACCCCCGTCGAATAGCATTGCCTCGCACCCTCCCGCGTTCGCCACGTGGCAGATTAGCAGGAACAGGCAGCTTCGCTGTCAGACCTACAAATCAGCTCTGATTTTCCAAGAGGGGGGATCAGATCAAACCAAACTGTCTGCGGGAGTATGAAATGGGGGCGGCGTGCTATTTGATGACGCAAAGGTCAAATTCAACCGATGTCCAACGTTGGGGGCGCCTTCTGATGTCGAACGTTCACTGCTTTTCTGGTCCAACTATGACGGTTGGGTCAGGTTCGTGTGACGTTCAACAGGAAACCAGTGGCGGACCGAGGAGGATTCGAACCCCCGACCCCTTGATTCGTAGTCAAGTACTCTATCCAGCTGAGCTATCGGTCCGCGTTGGTGAGGCGCTATGTAGACCCGGCATTCGGGACGTGCAAGTCGATTCTGTAAAAATAATTCAAAAAGCCCCATCGCCCCGCGGGAGGCGAATTTCAAAGGTGGTACCTGTTGACCCTGTCTCGGTCAGAACAAGGTCACCCCCATGGCCCCGCAACAGTTCCTGTGAGATCGCCAAGCCCAGACCCGACCCGCCTTTGCGGACGCCACCCTGAAAGGGTGTGAACAGATTTTCACGCGCTTTGGCCGGCAGGCCCGGCCCTGTGTCGCTGATCTGAATACACCAGTTGGCGTCCTGCTCTTGCCCGGACAAGGTGATCCGACCGGGCTTTCCTGATGCAACCAGCGCCTGACGGGCATTTCGAACGAGGTTCATCATGACACGGAAAATCTGTTCAGGATCAGCTCTTACGACCAACTCTTCCGGCACATCATTGATGATCTCGACACAGGCATCGGCAACGGCAAGTTTCTCGCTCGCAACCACATCCTCGGCCACAATGCGGAGCGGAACCAGTGTAAGCGACGGTGCAGGTTCTTCAGCGCGGCCAAATGCCAATGTGCTTTCGCACAGGGTTACCGCTCGGGTGATCGAGTTCACCAGCTTAGGGGCCATGCGACGCACCAACGGGTCTTCGCTGGATTCGATCCGGTCGGTAAACAGCTGGGCCGAGGTCAGGATGTTGCGCAGATCGTGGCTCACCTTAGCCACAGCCCCGCCCAGCTGCGCCAGACGCTCGCGCTGTTTCAGGGCCTGGGTCAGTTCGGTTTGCAACTGTTTCAGCGCCTCTTGGGCCTCGCGCAGCTCGGTCACTTTGGAATCCGGTGAGATGATTCCACGGGCATCTTCGGGGGCGCTGGCATAGCGCTGCATATATCCGACAACGCTTTTGATGGGCTTTACCAGAACCACCCGAACCGCAAGAAACAGGAAAAAAGCCGTGATGATCGAAATCACAAATGACAGGCCCAGAATGCGTAACCCATAATCCGTCATCGCCATACGCAAAGGCATGCTGTCAGTCGTCACCTCAATCAGCAGACCTGCGCCTTTCACAGGCTCGCCAATTACACGGATGACTTCATTTTCCGGCGTGAACAACCGCACGACAGCATCCCGGATCAAAACCCATGGTCGCGCGTCACGCAGGTCATAGGTCTTGCTGATCTGCCCTGGAATAGGAGAGGACAGCATCAACTGGCGCATCTCGTCTCGCCGTAGAACCACGTTATAGACGCCCGCATTGGCCAGCAGTTCAGCCTCAAGGTCCTCGGCCAGCATATCATCGGCCAACAAAGCGAGCGATGCGATCTGAGCGCGCTCCAGCCGGTTCAGCAGGAAATCTTCGCGGAATCGCGCAATCGAAGGGACAAAAATCAGAACCTCGGCCAACATCACGAAGACCGTCGTCAGGATCAGAAATCGGCCTGACAGCGAGTTCACATTGCTCTCCCTTCCAGGTCAGGGCATCCAGCGCTGGACGAACCTGACTACGCGTTTAACCGTTTGATTCTCAAACAGCCTTGGAGAGAAATAAGCGCCCGCCACCCGTTTGTTAAGCTCTCCAATCGTCGGATAGGGCGAAACCATCGCGGCGACCTGCCCCATCTTCAGATTATTGGCCAAGGCCAGCGACCACAAGTTGATCAGTTCGCCCGCCTGATGACCAACGATTGTGGCCCCCACCGGACGGCCTTTGACGACCATGACCTTGATGAAACCATTCGTTTTACGCTCGGAAATGGAGCGGTCGTTGTGGTGATAGTCAAACCGCGCAATTTCCATCTTATCGCCATGCTCGGCGCGCGCCTGCACCTCGGTCAGGCCAACCTGCGCCAGCTCGGGGTCGGTGTAGGTCGCCCAGGGGATATGTGCGGTTTTCGCCTTGGAGGGAAGCCCAAACAGCGCCGAACGAATGATAATCCCCGCGTGATAGCCCGCCACATGAGTGAATTGCAGCCCACCCGCGACATCTCCGATCGCATAGACCCTGCGGTTCGTGGTGCGCAGGGTGTCGTCGACCTTGATGCCGGTTCGGATGGGCTCGATCCCGGCAGCGGCAAGGTTGAGGCGGTCGGTATTGGCCTTTCGCCCCGCAGCCAGCAGCAGATGCGTGCCCGAGAAGATCTCGCCGTTCTCGGTCACCACTTCAACCGCGCCATCGGAGCCGCGAATCTGTGCCACCATCGCCTGTTCATGGATCGCAACGCCCTCGGCGCGCAAACTGTCCAGCACGACCTCTGCCGCCTCGGGGTCATCCTTTCCCAGCGCCTTTTGCCCTTCGATGACTGTGACCTTGCAACCGAGCCGAATATGCGCCTGCGCCATCTCCATCCCGATGGGGCCACCGCCGATGATCAGCAGATGATCGGGCTTGTCGCGCAGATCAAAGATAGTCTCGTTGGTATAATACGGCACCTTGTCCAAACCGGGGATCGACGGAATCAGTGGTGAAGAGCCTGTTGCAATCACAACCCGCCTCGCGGTGATCAGATGATCCCCCGCCTGAACCTGTGTCGGAGAGACAAAGCTGCCATATTCCCGGATCACCTTGACACCAAAGCTTTCGAACCGCTCTTGGCTGTCCATCGGCTCGATCTGCGCAATCACATCATGCACGTGATCTTTGGCGGCGGCGTAATCCACCTGTGGCACCACATCCGCCACACCCAGCGCCGAGGCATGCGCCTGCCCATAGGCGGCCTTGCCGCTGGCAATCAGGGCCTTGGACGGGACGCAGCCGAAATTCAGACAATCCCCGCCCATCTTGTGACCTTCCAGCAGGATCACATCCGCACCCATCTGGCTCGCCCCCGCGGCGACCGACAGCCCACCTGACCCGGCCCCGATCACCAGGATATCGGATTTCAGTTCTTGCATGATCAGCTGTCCTTTTGGCCGCGCAGCGTTTTGATCAGAATGGGCAGAGCCGCCAGCACGCACAAGCCAACAATCGGGCCGATAACGAAGGGCTCCCACAGCAGTGAGACGTCCGGCGTCTCACCCCGGTCGAACACTCCGCCCAGCCCGACGCCAATCCAAGTATAGACGATACCGCCGGGAATGATGCCCAGCGCCGTGGTGAACAAAAAGTTGCGGAACTTCACCCCCACCAGCGCCGGCACCAGATTGGCCACAAAAAACGGAACCACCGGGACAATGCGCAGCAGGAACAGGACCGAGATCTCATTCTCGCGCAGGCCATCCTTCAGCTTTTTGATCGTGCCTTCCGAGGCCTCAAGACGCGCCGTCAAGGACGCCCCCAACCCCCAGCGCGCCGCCAGAAAGATCACCGAGGCGCCGATGGTTGCTGCAAAAATGTTGAAGACCGTGCCTGCGAAAAGGCCAAACAGGAACCCTCCGGTCATCGAGGCCACCGCTGCGCCAGGCAGCGAGAACGCAACGATGGCAATGTAGATCGCGATGAACGCACCTGCCATTGCCCAGTAATTGGCATCACGCCAACCCAAAAGGGCCTCTCGGTTGTCGCGCAGGGTTTCAAAAGTCAGGTATTCACCCAGTGTAAAGTAACCCACAGCGGCTACGGTAAGAATCACCAGCAAAGGAATATGTCGCGCAAGCCCGCTACGCGGGGCCTGAGTTGTATCGCTCATAATGGTGTCCGGTTTTGTGCGTCTCATTCTGGCCTCAACATGCGACGTCACGCGCCCGGGCAACAGGGGCCTCACGCTGCCTTGATCTTTTCGACAGTGAATGTGAGTGTTTTGTGCCTAAAATCCGTATTTTTGAAATCTTTTACCGCGCGGGATTATAGAATTGTTGCAAAA
The DNA here is from genome assembly GCF_059609905.1 of Ruegeria sp. YTSA226. Lineage (NCBI taxonomy): Bacteria > Pseudomonadati > Pseudomonadota > Alphaproteobacteria > Rhodobacterales > Roseobacteraceae > Ruegeria > Ruegeria sp. YTSA226. Next base: position 46,215 of record NZ_JBXWMQ010000019.1, on the reverse strand, counting down.
GGCTGCAAAACCCCCACCAAGGGGTTTGACTTACCCCCCGCTTGGCAGTAGAGGACGGGCTTCGAACACCACGGGCAGGCGAATCCGCGCTGCACCCGACCGAATAGATTGGAGACGGAGCGATGAAACGCACCTATCAGCCTTCGAACCTGGTTCGCAAACGCCGCCACGGTTTCCGCGCGCGCATGGCCACCAAGGCCGGCCGCAAGATCCTGAACTCGCGCCGCGCACGTGGCCGCAAGTCGCTGAGCGCATAAACCGCTCACCGATCAGGTTATGAACGTGACGCCGCCGGAGGCCCCTGAGGATGGTAAGAACCAACCTGGGGATACGCCCCCGGCGGCGTCCGTTTGCGCATCCAAAACATTGATCATCCTCAGGAAACGATCCGATTTCCTGAACGCCGCGCGTGCGCGTCGGCAGGGCACATCATCAATGATGGTGCAGGCGCGCAAACGCGCCGAGGGCGAGGCGGACGGGATTCGCGTCGGTTTCACCTGTTCCAAAAAGGTCGGCAATGCCGTGGCTCGCAACCGGGCCAAGCGACGCCTGCGCGAAGCTGCGCGCGCGGTACTGCCTGAGAAGGGGCAGGACGGCTGGGATTACGTGCTAATCGGTCGCGCCGATGTCACAGCCGGACGCCCCTATGCAGCGCTGCTGGATGATTTGCGCTATGCTCTGCGTAAAGTCCATGCTGCGCGGAAATGACATTGCTCTCGCATATCCTTGCCTTACCCATTCGGGCGTACCGGTTGCTGTTCAGCCCTTGGGTCGGGTTCAACTGCCGCTATCAGCCTACATGCTCGGCCTATGCGTTGGAGGCACTGGAAAAACACGGTGCCATCAAAGGCACATGGCTGGCCGCACGACGGATTGGGCGCTGCCACCCTTTGGGTGGTGACGGGTATGATCCGGTTCCGGACCGTGAAGATCCCTCCTGACCCGTCGTCGGACTTGACCGGAGCGCACCTTCGCTGAACAGTTGTGCTGTTCAATTCGAGGGCCAGATGACATCTGACGCGCGCCATTCCCTACCCACGCATGACGTTCTGAACCAGCCGCCTGTGCGCGGAGATTTAGACCTTTGGGCCTCTGACCCAGTACTGCAAAATGTGGCAGGCGCGCGAAGCTCTATTCTTCGCAACTATGGTGCAGACCTTGGGCGTGCTGCAGTGAGAGACATGGCGCGCGAGGCCAATTTCCACTCCCCAGAACTTGTTCTGTTTGACCAAGGTGGACGCCGCCTGGATGAAGTGCGTTTCACTCATTCATACCATCACCTGATGCAACTCAGTCAATCATCCGGATACGCAGCCGTTGCCTGGTCTGACCTACCGAATGGTCACGCCACCCACGCCGCCATGGTCTACCTTGCCAGTCAGGTCGAACCCGGACATTGCTGCCCGCTGACCATGACTTACGCAGCCGTTCCAGCACTTGCGGCGAATGAAGAGATTGCCTCGATCTGGGTTCCCCGATTGACGGAATGGAACCACGATTCCTCTATCGCTCCTATCGCCTCCAAAAAAAGCGCCACGCTAGGCATGGCGATGACTGAGAAACAGGGCGGCTCGGACATTCGCGCCAATACCACGACGGCCACACGCGACGGAGATCACTGGCGGTTGCGCGGGCATAAATGGTTCTGCTCGGCCCCGATGTCCGACGGTTTCCTGACACTTGCCCAGACCCCCGGCGGTCTGACCTGTTTCCTTGTGCCCCGCTGGCTGGACGACGAACGCAACGCAATCCACCTGATGCGGCTGAAGAACAAGCTGGGCAATCGGTCCAACGCCTCGGCCGAGATTGAATACCATGATGCGCTGGCCTATCAGCTTGGAGATGAGGGCGCGGGTGTGCGCACAATCCTGGAGATGGTGCATCACACACGGCTCGACACTGCGATGGCCCCGGCAGGTTTGATGCGGGCGGCCCTCAGCGAAGCGCATCACTGGGTCAGCCATCGCAGCGCCTTTCAGCGCCGGTTGATTGACCAACCCCTGATGCGCATCGTTCTGGCCGATCTCGTGCTGGACTGGGAGGGGGCGCTGACACTGGGAATGCGTGTGGCGCAGGCTTATGACGGTCATACACCCGAGGATAAAGCCTTTGCCCGCATCGCTGTTGCACTCGCCAAGTTCCTCAACAACAAACGCTGTCCAGTCGTCGTGGTCGAAGCCATGGAGGTGTTGGGCGGCATTGGCTATGTCGAGGACACCCCCCTGCCCCTGCTCTACCGTGAAGCCCCTTTGAACGGCATCTGGGAAGGTTCGGGCAATGTGATCTGTCTGGATATCCTGCGCACCCTGACCCGCGACCCCTTGGCCGCCCAGGTCCTGCAGGCTGAGCTTGAGGCGGCAACCGGAGTGAACCGCCACTATGATGCGGCGCTGAGGGACCACCGCGCCCGCTGGACCAATATCCCACCCGAAGCCGAGGCGCGCTGGTTTGCGGAGCGCACCGCACAACTGCTGACGGCCTCTCAACTGATACGCCAAGCGCCCGGACCGGTCGCTGATGGATTTGTGGCGTCTCGGCTGACAGGTAACAATGGCCGCATCCCCGGTTCGGTGTCCGGGCTGGATACTGGTGCCCTGCTTGCGCGGTTGGGCTGACCCGCACACTTGCCCGGATACGCCATCTGCTGTAGGGGCAGCGCATGTTTGACGAAGCTGACGATATCCATCCGCTGTTTGCCGGCGCGCCTTCGACCACCGAGTTCAAGAAGCTGCGCAAACGCATCGTGCGCCACACCCGCGAAGCCATCGAACAATATGGCATGGTGGACCCGTCCGCGCATGAGAAAGACGGCAAGCCACCCCGTTGGTTGGTCTGCCTGTCAGGCGGTAAGGACAGCTATACCTTGCTAGCGGTTCTGTACGAGCTGAAATGGCGCGGCCTACTACCGGTCGATCTGCTGGCTTGCAATCTGGATCAGGGCCAGCCGGGTTTTCCCGCTACCGTCCTACCCGAGTTTCTGGAACGCATGGGTGTACCGCACCGCATCGAATATCAGGACACTTACTCAGTCGTCATGGACAAGGTTCCCCAAGGCCGCACCTTTTGCGCGCTATGTTCGCGCCTGCGCCGTGGCAACCTGTACCGCATCGCGCGGGAAGAGGGCTGCACGGCCGTGGTGCTGGGTCATCACCGTGACGACATCCTTGAGACGTTTTTCATGAACCTGTTCCACGGCGGCCGTCTAGCAACGATGCCGCCAAAGCTGGTGAACGAAGAAGGCGACCTGTTCGTCTTTCGCCCCCTTGCCCATGTCGCCGAGGCGGATTGCGAGAAATTCGCCAATGCGATGAACTACCCGATCATTCCTTGTGACCTGTGCGGCAGCCAGGACGGGTTACAACGCCAGCAGGTCAAACAGATTCTCGATCAGTGGGAAAAAAACAGCCCCGGACGGCGGCAAGTGATGTTCCGCGCCTTAACCAATGCGCGCCCTTCGCACCTTTTGGACCCGAAATTGTTTGATTTTGTTAATCTTTCCATCAGTTCGAGCGAAAAAACTGAAAAAACGGATGATATTCCACAGCTGCGTTAACGAGTGACTCAGACTGATTTTCTACGGTTTGACCTGAGCGCAAGATGCTCAGGGTAAAGGCGAAGACGAACCGATGAGGAAATCTGTTTCCGTTGATCAATTTCTCGATACTCTCACCACGTATCTGAGTGGCCCGCCGGTGCTGGCCTTTGCTCCCGCCATTTCGCTTGCGGCTTTCTGGATCGGTGGAGAACGTGCGCTTGTCGTTGTGGCACTAAGCCTTCCGTTGCTGATCGTCGCCTTCGCCTCAGTCAGACGCACACTAACTGCACGCATCTCTCCACTGCACCATCACGGAAGACTCGCGCCAACGGATAAGTTTGCCGCCGAACTTGAAAATTTCTTTGACCGTACCGATCACAATAACATGGGATCGGCTTGTATGATCATAGCCTTAGACGGGTTCACAGAATTTGTTGACCTGCACGGAAATGCGGCTGCGACTCATCTGTCCAGCCAATTTTGTGACCGCATCTTCTCGGTCATTCGAACCGGCGATATTGCGACACGATTAGACGAGTGCAGAATAGCCATCGGCCTGCGCCCGTCACAGCATCTCGATCTCGAAGCCTGCATTCAGATGTCGGGCCGCATCCAATCCGCCGTTGAAGAGCCGATCACCCTAAACGGCACCACTGCCTATGTCTCGTGTTCAATCGGTTTTTGCCTGCAATCCGCAGTTCGCGGATCCAGGTTTGAAAATTGGATTGATGCCGCATCTGCTGCGCTATGCGAAGCTCAGCGTAATGGGCCCTCAACGATCCGCGCCTTTTCAAACGAAACCCGCCGTAGATCCAATATCAGGGCCAACCTTCGCAAAGAGTTTGAGGCTGCGCTGGACAACGGACAAATCCGCCCCTGGTTTCAGCCTCAGGTTTCCACAGATACAGGGCGGGTTACGGGGTTTGAAGCCCTGGCCCGCTGGGAGCACCCGGAAAAAGGCATATTGAACCCACAGATATTTCTGCCTTTTGCCGAACAGGCCGAGCTTATGGAGAGGCTTGGCCAAACGATGCGGCATCATGCATTTTCCGCGATGTGCTGCTGGGACCGGAACGGGATTCACGTCCCACGAATCGGAATCAACTTTTCTTCGGACGAGCTACGAGACCCCGCTCTGCTGGACCGATTGAAATGGGAACTGGACCAAAACGACCTGACGCCCGACCGACTGGCTGTCGAAATTCTGGAAACCGTGTTTTCGCGACGTCCGGACGATGTGATTACCCGCAACGTGACCAGCCTTGCAGCACTTGGCTGTTGTATTGATCTGGATGATTTCGGCACTGGACATGCCTCGATCGCCTCGATCAAACGGTTTGATGTGACGCGGATCAAGATAGACCGAACTTTTGTGGCCAAGGCGGACAGTGATGCATCGCAACAACAATTGGTCAGTGCAATTCTCACTATGGCCGAAAGGTTGAATGTGGAAACACTCGCCGAGGGTGTTGAAACCACCGGTGAGCACGCGTTGATGGCACAGCTAGGTTGTGACCACGTTCAAGGCTTTGGCATTGGCAAGCCCATGCCGTTCGAAAAGACCATGGATTGGATCTCGGCCCATCAGAACAAAGTCAAAGGCATTCCCAAGATTGGACGGCAAGCGGGTTCTTGATCGCAGGTTTTCACCACAAAAGCCCAATCTGGAACCATAAGGCGGGCGAATCCGCTTGACCTTTGGGGCTGCACTCTGTTGAACCCACCGGGTGTGTTTCACTGCTTAAGGTGGCTGTCCCAGATGGACGATCAGAACAAGAATCTCATCCTCGCAACCGCGCTCAGCTTTGTCGTGATCCTGGTTTGGTTCGTGCTGTTTCCACCGCCCGAGCAAACCACCATTACAGATCAGGCTGAAATCAGCGCCATCGAAAGCGATGAGGTTCAGACCCCCAGCGCCTCTAGCGCGGGTACCGTAGGCGAAGCCACGGCGAGCGCAGAAGAAACGCTGCCCGGGTCCGAGGCCGCGCGGATCAAGATCGACACGCCCCGCCTTGAGGGCAGCCTGTCGTTGTCCGGTGGCCGCATCGATGAATTGTACCTGAAGGATTATAAAGTCTCGATTCAGGACAACGCACCGATTGTCGAACTGTTCTCTCCGGTCGGATCTGAATCTGCATATTATGCGCTCTACGGATGGGCACCTGGCGCTGGTGTCACCGGCACGGACGTACCCGGGCCGAACACGGTCTGGATGGTCGAAAATGGTGAAACACTTGGGGTGAACGCTCCAGTTACGTTGAAGTGGGAGAATGGCAATGGCCTGACCTTCCGCCGTACCATCTCGGTAGACGAGAACTATATGTTCGAAGTCACACAAGCGGTGGAAAACAACACACAAGCCGAGGTCGGCATGGCGCCATATGGCATCCTCGCCCGCCATGGCATCGGCGAAGATGGCGACCTGCCCGGACTTAAGAATTTCTTCATCCTGCATGAAGGCGTGATGGTCATGGCCGACGGTGTTCTGGATGAAATCGACTACGGCGATGTGCGCGACTTTGACATTGATCCGAACGAACGGGCGCAAGCCGAGGTCTTTCAGGTCAAAGACGGTGGCTGGGTCGGCTTTACTGATCACTATTGGATGACCACCCTGATCCCGGCTGAGGGCACGACCTTCAAGGCAGCAGCCAAATACGATGCCCGTCGCAAGATCTATCAGACGGAAACTGTACTGCCGACATTGCTTATCGCACCTGGGGCTACTGAAGAGGTCACAACCCAGCTGTTTGCCGGTGCCAAGGAATGGGAAACCATTCGTGAATATCAGGCTGAAGGCGTTCAAAAGTTCATCGACAGCATCGACTGGGGCTGGTTCTATTTCCTGACCAAGCCGATCTTCTGGCTGCTGCACAACATTAACGCCCAGATCGGCAACATGGGCTGGTCGATCATCGGCCTGACCCTGATCATCAAGGCGATCTTGTTCCCGCTGGCGTTCAAGTCCTATGTCTCGATGGCGAAGATGAAGGAACTGCAGCCGCAGATGGAGGCCCTGAAAGAGGCCGCTGGTGACGATCGTCAGAAAATGCAGCAAGGTATGATGGAACTGTACAAGAAGGAAAAGGTTAACCCCGCCGCGGGCTGTTTGCCGATCCTGATGCAGATCCCGATCTTCTTCTCGCTGTATAAGGTGATCTTTGTCACCATCGAACTGCGTCAAGCACCGTGGTTTGGCCCGTTTCAGGATCTCAGCGCACCGGATCCAACGTCAATCATGAACTTCTTCGGCTGGCTGCCTTGGGCCGGGCCGCAACCTGACACCCTTATGGCGCTAATCTTCATCGGCATCCTGCCACTGTTGCTGGGGATTTCGATGTGGCTGCAGCAAAAGCTGAATCCGGCACCAACAGACGCGACACAGGCAATGATCTTTGCCTGGATGCCCTGGGTCTTCATGTTCATGCTCGGTGGGTTTGCCAGCGGCCTTGTGGTGTACTGGATCGCGAACAACACGATCACCTTTACCCAGCAGTATCTGATCATGCGCAGCCAGGGTTATAAACCGGATGTATTTGGCAACATCAAATCCGGCTTCAAGCGCGCCGCTAAGACGGATGACAAATGACGGCTAAAGTCACCCATATTTGGCGGCATCCTATGAAAAGCCACGGCCACGAAGCCGTGCAGACCGTGACAGTGACCCCCGGGCAGACAATGCCCGGGGATCGCGTTTGGGCAGTTGCGCACGAAGCGTCAAAGGCCGATGGCACGAAATGGGTACCCTGCGTCAATTTCAGCCGTGGGTCAAAAGCCCCAGACCTGATGGCCATTTCCGCCAAGCTGAACGCGGATCTGCTGACCCTGACCCATCCCAATCGCCCCGATCTAACCTTTGACCCAGATCGGGAACAGGACGTGTTTCTGGATTGGGTGCGCCCGCTGATGCCCGCGGACAGGGCGGCATCTGCCCGGATCGTTCGGATACCAGGGCGTGGGATGACAGACAGCGATTTCCCGTCAATCAGCCTGTGCAACATGGCCTCTCACCGGGCGGTTGAACAAAAACTGGGGCAAGACCTGTCAATCAAACGCTGGCGCGGTAACATCTGGTTCGATGGCTTGCCCCTATGGGAAGAATTCGACTGGCTCGACCGCGAGTTGCAAATCGGTGAGGCCGTGTTCCGCGTCCGCGAGCGGATTGTGCGCTGTTTGGCGACCACTGCGAACCCGGATACCGGCGACCGCGATGCCGACACTTTGGGCGCGCTGAACAGCTGGGGCCATCAGGATTTCGGCATCTATACCGAAGTGGTTCGCGGCGGGGTAATCTCGGTCGGTGACAAGGTGATACCGTTATGAGCACCCTACCCTTCCCTCTGGCCCAAGATCCCGATGAATTCTCGTTGGAGCGCGGGCGCAAGCTGTTTGCGGGCCCGTCCGAGTTTGTCAAAGGTGTCGTCGCCATGAGTGGGCTGCCCGACCCTGACCGCCTTGAGGTCTGCTTTGCGGGCCGCTCCAATGTTGGCAAGTCCAGCCTGATCAACGCGCTGACCGGCACCAAGGGGCTGGCGCGCGCGTCGAACACGCCGGGTCGGACGCAGGAAATCAACTTTTTCACTCAGGGCCCAGAGCTATATCTGGTCGACCTTCCCGGCTATGGCTATGCCAATGCGCCGGTTAAGGTAGTGGAAAAGTGGCAGCGGTTGCTGAAACAATATCTCAGTGGCCGACAGACCCTGCGCCGGGCCTTTGTCCTGGTTGACGCGCGCCATGGGGTAAAGCCTGTTGATGCCGAGATTATGAAGCTGCTGGACGCCAGTGCCGTAACCTTTCAATGCGTGCTGACCAAGGCAGACAAGGTCAAGGCCAATGAACGCGAAAAGGTTCTGAACCAGGTCCGCTCGGCCCTGTCAAAACACCCCGCCGCTTTCCCCGAAATCGTGCTGACGTCGTCCGAAAAAGGGGATGGTATCCCAACGTTGCGCTCGATCATCACGCATCTGGAATAGCTTGGCCCTTGGCAGCACCTTTCAAAGGCCCTAACACGGTGGGCCAGAGGGACCTTAGCCATGAAGACAAGAGATATGAACCGGGATTGGATCGCCACCGCCGCCACATTGAACAGCGCACTGCCCTATCTGCAGCGCTATGACGGGGCCATTGTCGTCATCAAGCTGGGCGGGCACGCCATGGGCAGCGATGAAGCGATGGAAAGCTTTGCCCGTGACGTGGTTCTGATGCGCCAGGTGGGCATCAACCCGGTTGTGGTACATGGCGGCGGTCCCATGATCAACGCGATGCTGGACAAGCTCGATATCCAATCCGATTTCGTGAACGGTAAGCGTGTGACGGACAAGGCGACTGTCGAAGTGGTCGAGATGGTGCTCTCGGGCCTCGTGAACAAACGCATTGTTCAGGCCATCAACGGACAGGGAGGGACTGCGGTTGGCCTGTCGGGCAAGGACGCCAACTTGATGATCTGTGATCAAACCGATGCCTCGCTGGGGTTTGTTGGCTCTCCTTCCGAGATGAAACCCGAAATCCTGCACGATCTGTTTACGCATGACGTGATCCCGGTAATTGCGCCTCTGGGCGCCGGGCGCGAAGGTGAGACGTTCAACGTCAACGGTGACACCGCCGCCGGTGCCATCGCCTCGGCCTTGAAGGCAGACCGTCTTCTGTTGCTGACCGACGTATCAGGCGTCAAGAACGCTGCCGGAGAGGTCGTGACCGAGCTAAAAGCCGGTCAGATCCGCGAGATGACCCTGGACGGGACCATCGCAGGCGGAATGATCCCCAAGACCGAAACGGCGCTGGACGCACTGCATAGTGGGGTGCGGGCCGTAGTCATTCTGGATGGGCGCGCGCCCAATGCGGTGCTACTGGAACTGTTCACCGAACACGGAGCTGGGTCGCTGATCCGACCCGATTGATCGACTGCGACGGAGGTGACATGACAGTTCAAACCGCACCTTCCCCGAACATTTATCAACGTGTCGACAGCGCGGCTGCTGAGGTTGGGCTTATCGTGATGGGTGCGTTACATCCTGGGCGCGCTAATGCCAAGCAATTGGACAGCGGCACCCTGATCCTGCTAGGTGCAGGGCCCACGTTCTGGCCTGTTTTGAAATCAGCCCCTGAATGGCAAGGTCCCGACCCTGTTGACCGGTGGTCGTACCGCGTCGTCAATCAGATGGCGCAGGATTTGGGGGGTCAAGCCTATTTCCCATTCGGTGGCCCACCCTATGTGCCGTTTATCGACTGGGCGCTGAAATCGGGGCGTACATTCAGCAGCCCGGTTGGCGCCTTGGTGCATGACACGGTCGGTATGATGATCTCGTATCGCGGCGCGCTGCATTTTGATCAGGAATTCGAGATTCCCGGTGCCCATAATTCATCGCCCTGTGTTACATGCGATGCCCCTTGCGCTCAGACCTGCCCAGTCGGGGCCCTGAACACCCACAGCTTCTATGACGTTGAGGCCTGCCACGGGCATCTGAACACAGAGCAGGGCCAAACCTGCATGACCGGTGGCTGCCTTGCGCGCCTGGCCTGCCCTCTCAGCCCCGGGGCCGGGCGGGACCCAGAACAGTCCGCCCACCACATGAGGTCTTTTCACCCGTCATGACTCGCACTCTGATCCTGACCCGCCATGCCAAATCCAGTTGGGATGAGCCGACGCTCAGCGATCATGATCGGCCACTGAACAAACGTGGACGCTGCTCGGCACCTGCTGTGTCCGGCTGGCTACTCAGGAATGGCTGGCTACCGAATGAGGTGCTCAGCTCTACCGCCCTCAGAACCCGCGAGACGTGGGATCGAATGGGGCTGCAGGCCGATCTGATCCAGTTCGAACGCTCGCTGTATCTGGCCGGTCCCGATCTCATGATGCGGGCCCTGTCGCAGGCTTCTGGCCAAACCGTGCTGATGCTGGGCCACAACCCCGGGATCGCTGAATTCGCCAGACAGCTTGTGCGGCAGGCGCCAGATCACGGCCGTTTCGATGACTACCCGACCTGCGCAACAACAGTCATACAGTTCGAGATCAACTCCTGGGCCGCGCTTCGGTGGCACAGTGGGGATGTCTTGGGGTTCGTCATTCCACGCGAGTTGCCGGAGTAAAAAAGGCGGGGCAAAAACCCCGCCTTTCATGGTTCTTCCGATCGGGATCAGTGACCCAAAATCTGGCTCAGGAACAGCTTGGTCCGCTCGCTTTGTGGGTTGTTGAAGAACTCTTCTGGTTCGTTCTGTTCCACAATCTGACCGGCATCCATAAAGATCACGCGGTTGGCGACCTGACGGGCAAAACCCATCTCGTGGGTCACACAAAGCATGGTCATGCCTTCTTCGGCCAGCTCGATCATAGTGTCGAGCACCTCTTTGATCATCTCAGGGTCCAGCGCCGATGTAGGTTCATCGAACAACATGATCCGCGGCATCATGCAGAGCGAACGGGCAATCGCCACACGCTGCTGCTGACCACCCGAAAGCTGACCAGGATACTTGTCGGCCTGTTCTGGGATTTTCACCTTCTCTAGGAAGTGCATCGCACGCTCTTCAGCCTCTTTCCTGGGCGTCTTGCGCACCCAGATCGGGGCCAGCGTACAGTTTTCCAGAATGGTCAGATGCGGGAAGAGGTTGAAGTGCTGGAACACCATCCCGACCTCGGACCGGATCTTGTCGATGTTTTTCAGGTCATTCGACAGTTCCGTCCCATCCACCATGATCGTGCCTTGCTGGTGTTCCTCCAGCGCGTTCAGACAGCGGATCAGGGTGGACTTACCCGACCCTGACGGCCCCGCGATAACAATCCTCTCGCCCTGATTGACGGTCAAATTGATGTCGCGCAGCACATGGAAAGACCCATACCACTTGTTCATGTTGTTGATTTCGATGGCGACCTCGTCGCTCACCTGCATCTTGGATCGGTCGATTTCGCGGTCTATTGCAAGTTCAGACATGTGTTGAACTCCTTAACGATGGCCAGTCTGAAGCTTGCGCTCCAGATACATGGAATAACGGGACATGGAGAAGCAGACGACGAAGAACAGCGCGCCGATAAAAGCGAACAGTTCCCAGTAGATGCCGTTCCAAGCGGTATCAGCGCGGATCGCGTTGGCAAGGCCAAGCACGTCGAACAGTCCGATGATCGACACCAGAACCGTATCCTTGAAGATCCCGATGAATGTGCTCACGATGCCCGGAATTGAGATTTTCAGGGCTTGCGGCATGATGATCAAACGCTGTGCCTGCCAGTAGTTCAGGCCCAAACTGTCGGCGCCCTCGTACTGACCGCGTGGCAATGCAGCCAGGCCACCCCGGATCACTTCGGCCATATAGGCGGCTGAGAACAGGGTCATCATGATCATCACCCGCAGGATGATGTCAAAATTGGTGCCTGGTGGCAGGAACAGGTTCAACAGCAGCGAGGCCACGAACAGTAGCGTGATCAGCGGTACGCCGCGAATGAACTCGATAAAGCCCACACACATGTATTTGACGATAAGAAGGTCCGACTGACGGCCCAGCGCCAACACGATACCAATCGGCAGCGAGACACCGATGGCCACAACACCCAGCAGGATCGCCAGCATGAAACCACCGAACTGACGACTTTGCACGGCTTCGATACCGATCGGCAGGATCGAATCCATGGCACCAACGAAGTAGCTCGATAGAAACAGCCACCAGATCAATGCAGCCACTGCACCACCGATCATCCCGAGCAATTCGCTTTGTTGCTTGCTGACGACGGTGTAGACGGCCCAGCCGGCAACAAATCCAAGTGCCGCCGACAATGGCCCCCAGATGGTACCACCCCACATCAACCAAGGCATCAGGAAGGGGTAGATCGCGCTAAAGATCAGCAACTTGCTCGGAACACGGTCCGAATACAGCACTGGTGCCAGCGCAACCAGCAACAGAACAAGCGCCAGAATCGGCCGCCAGTACAGATGGCTCGGGTAGAATCCGAACAACAGCTGCAGCCAGCGATCATTGATGACAGCCCAGCAAGCATGACCATGGGTGTCTCCCCAGGTTGCCATCATGATCTCACGGCACTCAGTCAGTGAATTGGCATTCCAGACGGATTGGAACGTCCATGGCAGAACGCCCGACAACACATAGTAGATCGCATAGAGCGAAACCAAAGTCAGGATCGAATTGAACCAACCAGAAAACAGATTGTGCTTAACCCAACCTACTATTCCCACTTCGGACGCTGGTGGCGCTTTCTCCGGCAACATTTCCGCGCGGACAAATGAAACATCACTCATATTACCGCTCCACCAATTTGACACTATTGTTGTACCAGTTCATCACTGCCGAGATGCTCAGCGAGATGCACAGATAGACCAGCATCAGCAGTAGAACGCATTCCAGCTCGCGGCCGGTTTGGTTCATGGTGATGCCACCCAGGGTACCTGTGATATCCATATATCCCACCGCAATCGCCAGAGACGAGTTCTTGGTCAGGTTCAGGTAGTTCGAGATCATTGGCGGGATGATCACGCGCAACGCTTGCGGCAGGATCACCAGACGCATAATCCGGCTCGGGCGTATACCCAGCGCGGCGGCGGCCTCGGTCTGCCCCTTGGAAATGGCGAGAATTCCGGCCCGCACGATCTCAGCGATGAAAGCTGCAGTGTAAAGGGACAGGGCCAACCACAATGCGATAAGCGAGTTCCGCAAATGGGTGCCGCCTTTGAAGTTGAACCCTTTCAGTTCCGGGTATCCCAAATGGAATCCCAACGCAGTCAGCAGGATCAACATCGGCACAAACAGTATACCCAACTGAATGTGCCAGATGGTTGGGCGATCACCAGTTGCTTCCTGTTTTGCAGCGGCATTAGCGGATACTTTGCGCATCACAAAAATGCTGCCCGCCAAAACGACCAGAAAGGCGACCAGATCCAATGAAATGTCGAAGCGTAAGCTGGACGCACCAAACAAGTGGATATCGCCAAGACTGCGTGAAAACAGGAGCTCTGGGATATAGACACCGCGATTGGTGACGGCGACAGAGTTGAAAAAATCCATCGTGGCCGTCGGGGTTTCGCCTCGGAATGCATTGGGTGCCGGTAAACCTTCGATCAGAATGGCCATAGCCAGAACGATCCAAAGCAGCACAGGCACGTTACGGAACATCTCGACATAAACAGTCATGATCCGCGCGATCAACCAGTTGTTGGAAAGTCGTAATACACCAACGAAAACACCGATAATTGTCGCCGTGATACAGCCGAGAACTGCAACAACAAGTGTGTTAAGCAATCCGATAAACCCAGCACGCAAGTGGCTGTCTCGAGAATCGTATTCCAGCAGGCGTTGGTTGATATCGTAACTTGCAGGTTCGCCGAAGAACCCGAATTCTACGGGTTTACCAAGTGCTTCGAGGTTCTGAATGGTGTTGGAAATGATCCAGGCTGCCAAAAGCATGAAACCGATCATTGCAATGACCTGGATGGTCGCAGATCGGTACCGCGTATCGTAAAGGAGCATGGACAGCCGGAACTGCTCCTTTGGCGGGTCAGTGAGAGTCGACATGACCTATGTATATCCCCGTGTCATCCCGTTATTCGCAGACAGAGTTGATCTCTGTTCAATCTAACCGGGACTGTTTCTTATGGATTGAAAAAGGGCGCAGGATGAACTGCGCCCTCTTCAATGGATATTAGCGGAACGGCGGCGAGTACAGCAGGCCGCCATCGGTCCACTGACCGTTCAGGCCGCGTGCCAGACCGATTGGCGTTTCTTCACCGATGTTCTTGGCAAAGACCTCACCATAGTTACCACCCGCCTTGATAGCGCGCATTGCCCACTGTGCGTCCAGACCCAGCATCTCACCCAGAGTGCCTTCGCTGCCCAGCAGACGGTTCACTTCGGGGTTGTCGGTGCCAGCAGACATCTCGTCGATGTTCGCCGAGGTCACACCCAGCTCTTCAGCCGAAACCAGTGCGTTCAGTGTCCAGCGAACAACGTCGCCCCACTCGTGGTCGCCATGACGGACCAGCGGGCCCAGCGGCTCTTTCGAGATGATTTCGGGCAGCAGGATGTGATCACCGGGGTTTTCGAACGTGGCGCGAGTTGCGGCCAGGCCCGATGCGTCGGTGGTGTAGACGTCACATGCGCCAGCCAGATACTGCTGCTGCGCTTCTGCGTTGGTTTCGATCGGAACCGGCTCGTAGCTGATGTTGTTCGAGCGGAAGAAATCCGCCAGGTTCAGCTCGGTGGTGGTGCCGGTCTGGATGCAGACAGTCGCGCCGTCCAGTTCCTTGGCCGAGCTTACGCCCAGCGCTTTGGGAACCATAAAGCCCTGACCGTCGTAATAGTTTACACCGACGAATTCGAACTTCAGGTCTACGTCGCGGCTGAAGGTCCAGGTGGTGTTCCGGGCCAGCATGTCGATTTCGCCCGAAGCCAGCGCGGTAAAGCGTGTCTTACCTGTGGTCGGAACGAATTCAACGGCGCTTGCGTCACCCAGAACCGCAGCGGCAACGGCGCGGCACAACGAAACGTCAAAGCCCTGCCATTCACCATTTGCGTCGGGCGCGGCAAAGCCGACCAGACCGGTGGTCACACCGCAGTTCAGCTTACCGCGCGCCTTGACGTCGTCCACGGTTCCCGCCATGGCTGCGCCTGCGGCCAGACCGGCAACTGTGGCCGCGCCCAAGATTACGGATTTTTTCATTTTTACCTCTTCCTGATTGTCCATCCCGTTCAGGGACGGTTCTATCCGGCACCTCAGGTACCAGAAAGGTTTCCCCAAAGGTGTCTCCCCTTTAGTGCGCACGAGTTTGGTCGCATTCATAAACAAACGTCAAGGGTCGGATCAGGGAAAACGATGGATCAACTCACAGATGTCCATCAGAGCGGTAAAAATTCAGAAATCTAAGATCAATCAGAGACGTCGTAGAAGCGTTTAGCGTGTAAAAAGGCAGAACGTTTGACTTCGGCTGCTTCATGCGCCTCGTCGTCATGGCCCCATTGTTCGATTTGCCACTGCTCGTCCAACCGCGAAATCCGCCAGATCTCTTGCGCATCACACCAATCGGAAGTGGCCGCAAACCCAAGGATCAACGAGCCCGAAAGGCTGACCAGATCGTGGAAGGCAGCCAGTTGGAAGTTGTTGAAATCATGCACTCGCCGGCGCAACTGATCCAGCGCCGCCACGTCTTGCGGCTGATGCAGGATACCTGTGACGGGCTGCAGGCGAACCGACATGGCTTCCGCGGCCCAGTCCAACACCGGGTCCCACTGCTCAGCTTGCCGCTGCTGCAACTCTTGCGGGTGAGCGGCGCGATAGCACAGCAAATCCGAATCGCCATAATCGGCCAGCATGTCTGCAACTTCGGCGTGCTGAATCAGTACCTTGTCGATGGCTGCATTGGCCGAACGCGTGTAGGGCATCGTCCCTGGGTCAACCTGTTCTTCCTGCGCGTCCCATTCGGCCGCAACGGCCTGAGCCATCGGCAAGGTCGGCAGGATCAGTCCGGCCCGCGCAGGTGTTTTGACCCGACGACCGTCCAGTTCGACCGTAAATCCGCCATCGGCCTCAACCACCTGACATGCAGTCCAAAATCGTTTCGGTTTCCAGTCACTCATGTCTTCAGGTCCAGATATCGTCCAGTGCGCCCGGCAACTGGTCAAACGTTTCGATAATACGAGAGGCAGCGGCCAGGGCAGGCCGTTCGTGATACCCCCAGGTGACGCCAATTCCCGTGACACCGGCGGCGGCGGCCATATCCATGTCGAATCGGGTATCCCCGATCATGACAGTATCAACCGCATCGACGCAGGTTTCGGCCCTAGCCGTGTCGATCATCGAAGGATGCGGTTTTGACGGGTGGTGATCTGCGACCTGCCGGGTCACGAAATAGCCTTGCAGACCGTGACCTTCGATCAAAGCATCCAGACCACGTTGCGATTTGCCTGTCGCCACGCCCAGCAACATCTCGGGGATTGCATGCAGTGCCTCGATAACCTCACGGGCTCCGGGGTAGAGCGGCGAACTGGCCATTCCCTGTTCCAGCCGATGTGCGTGATAGGCCTGTTTATAGCCCTTTACCAACCGCGCCTGATCCACAGCAGAACACTCGGGCACCAACTGTGCCATGGCTTGTGGCAGAGATAATCCGACTATGGACAAGATCCCCGCCCTATCCGGTACCGGAAGAGACAAGGCATCAAAGCTGGCGGTCATGGCCGCGATAATGCTGCCCTGGCTATCGACCAGGGTACCGTCCACATCAAATAGTACCAGACGCAAGGGTCTGCTCATTGCAAAGACTCGAACGGATCATCCGCAGCCAGGTCTTCGGCCCATCCGAATGTGTCCCAGCTGTGTTTCATATGATCAGGCAAGGGTGCGGTAACAGTGATCTTCTTACGCGTCACCGGGTGCTGAAACGAAGCCTGCCGTGCATGCAGGTGCAGCTTTTTGCTGATCACACCGCCCAACTGCGCACCCCAGCCATCGCCAAGGTTCTCTTGACCCGAACCGCCGTATTTTCCATCCCCGATGATTGGGTGCCCAATCGCTGCCATATGCGCACGCAACTGATGGGTGCGGCCGGTGATCGGCTCCATCGCGACCCAGGCGGCGCGTCCAGCCACGCGGTATAGCGTAGCGTAAAGTGTATGGGCCCGCTTCGCGCCTGGCGTGTCGTTGATTTCGTTCAGATGAACGGGGATCATCTTTTCGCCCTCGCCCTGGCTGCCATGGCCCGGGGCCTTGACCAAACCGGTCTTGATCTCGCCCAGATAAGGGGTCGGCACCCCAGCGACCAGGGCCCAATATATCTTGCGCGTGTCCCGGTGACGGAAAGCGGCGGTCAGTGCTTTGGCGGCCTCGCGTGTGCGGGCCAGCAACAGCACGCCCGAGGTATCCTTGTCCAGTCGGTGCACCAATCGGGGGTTTTCGTCATATCCAAAGCGCAGCGCCTCGGACAGGCCGTCCACATGCCGGGTCTGGCCGCTGCCGCCTTGCACCGGCAAGCCTTGCGGTTTGTTCAGCGCGATCACGTGATCATCGCGATAAATCACGCAAGCCTGCATCATCTCGGCATCCGCATCTGTGATCCGCGGTTTCACCTCGACCGGTTTGTGGTCCGCATCCGGCAGAGGTGGCACGCGTACAACCTGGCCGACCTCAAGCCGGGTCGAGGCCTTGGCCCGTCCGCCATCCACACGCAGTTCGCCCTTGCGGCACATTTTCTCGATGCGCCCCTGGCTGACATGCGGAAACAGACGCCGCAGCCAGCGGTCCACCCGCTGATCGCCATCCCCATCCGCAACCGTAATCATCTGCACGCCACTCATGCCATTGCCCCTTGCGCCGCGCGGCAGACCCGCCCGGACCACGCTGTAAACATTGTCCCAGAAAACATGCGCGTCTGTCGCGCGCATCGGCCAAAGAGTCAAGCCGGTGCTAGTCTGGTTTCCGTTGCGAACGCAGCTTGGCAAAGTAGTCCAACCGTTTCTTCAGCTCACGTTCAAACCCACGCTCGACAGGTTGATAGAGAACAGGGCGCGATATGGACTCGGGAAAGTAGTTCTGCCCAGAAAACCCATCCTCGGCATCGTGATCATAAGCATAGCCCGCACCATAACCCTGATCTTTCATCAAAGAGGTTGGTGCATTCAGAATATGTTTGGGCGGCGGCTCACTTCCTGATTGCTTGGCCAGGCGCATCGCTGCCTTGTAGCCCACATAGGCCCCGTTCGATTTCGGAGCCAGAGCCAGATAGACCAGCGCCTGCGCCAAAGCCAACTCGCCTTCGGGACTGCCCAGCCGCTCATAGGTTTCCCAGGACTGCAGACAGATCGCCTGAGCCTGCGGATCAGCCAGACCAATGTCCTCGACCGCCATTCGCGTGATCCGGCGCGCCAAATACCTTGGGTCCTCGCCTCCTGTCAGCATTCGCGCGAACCAGTACAGGGCGGCATCGGGGTCGGATCCTCGCACCGATTTGTGCAGGGCCGAGATCAGGTTGTAATGCTCATCTCCAGATTTGTCGTATTTCGCGGCACGGCGCATGAGCCGGGTCGACAGGGCTTCAAGGTCCAGCGGGCCCTCAACTTTCCACGCGGCAACCTGCTCGATCAGGTTCAACAGCGCGCGCCCGTCACCATCGGCCATTTCCTGCAGCGCATCACGGGCCGCAGGGTCCAACGGCAACCCGCGGTCCAATTCCTGTTCAGCGCGCTGCGTCAGACGCTCAAGATCAGCCAGGCTGAGCCGTTCCAGCACCAGCACTTGTGCCCGACTGAGCACAGCGGCGTTCAACTCGAACGATGGATTTTCCGTGGTCGCCCCGACCAGGAGGATCGTACCATCCTCCATATGCGGCAGAAACCCGTCCTGCTGCGCCTTGTTGAAGCGATGGATTTCGTCAACAAACAGCAACGTCCCCTGCCCGTTCTGACGCCGGATCTTCGCAGCTTCGAACACTTTCTTCAGGTCGGGAACACCAGTAAAGATGGCACTGATCTGCACAAAATGCAGGTCCGTCTCTTGCGCTAGAAGCCGCGCGATCGTGGTCTTGCCGACGCCGGGCGGCCCCCAGAATATCAGGCTCGACAGACTGCCCGAGGCCAGCATCACGCCCAAAGGCGCATCCGGGCCCAACACCTGTTCCTGCCCGATCACCTCGGCCAGCGTTTGCGGGCGCAATCTGTCGGCCAGCGGGCGATGTACAGGCGGCGCAGGGTCAGATGACCCGGTATCGAAAAGGTCACTCATCCGGTCACAGCCTGAACCGCAAGGAAACCGGCCGGCCGCCCCTGAGGATATCCAGATTGATCCGACGCCCCGGATCGGTCAGCGCCTTCACGACATCAGCAGGTCGCTCGACCCGCGCGCCGTTTATCCCATCGACCACATCGCCCGGACGCAGCCCGGACCGACCGCCATAGCGGCCCGCGTCGACCACAACCACCCCCGTCTGCGACAGCAAAAGCCCCAGCCGCGCGATAACAGCAGGGTTGATCCGCGACACGGTCAGGCCTGGCATCACGGTTTCATCGTTCAGCGTCGTCACTTCCGCTGCCGGAACCTCGGGCGCTTTGACCAAAGCGACCTCAAGTTCAGCTCGGTCCTCGCCGCGCAGTCGCGTCACCACCGACGTGCCGCCCACACCGGCCACTGACATGCGGAATTTCATCTCTGCCGGCGAGTTCACCTCATCCCCGTCGACATGGGTCACGACGTCCCCAACCTGCAACCCTGCCTCGGCCAACGGGCTGAGCGCATGGAGATCCGAAATCACCACACCCTGCGGGATGACCAAGCCCAGAGACTCAGCGATATCCGCACTCATGTGCTGCCCGGCCATTCCGGCCCAGGGGCTGACAAAACTGTCATTGCCGGCCTGCGCTTGCCGCAGGAATTCGGCAACCAGATTGGCAGGGATGGCAAAACCGATCCCGTTCGATCCGCCAGAACGTGTCAGGATCGAGGTGTTGATGCCAATCAGATCACCGTTTACATCGATCAGCGCCCCGCCCGAATTGCCGGGATTGATCGCCGCGTCCGTCTGAATGAAATAGCCCCGCGCATTGCCCGTGGCCGTACCGGTCCGCGCCAACCCCGAGATAATGCCCGATGATACCGTCTGCCCGACGCCGAACGGGTTGCCGATGGCCAGAGCCAGTTCACCCACCTCAACCAAATCGGAATCCCGCATGTCGATCGAAGGCAACGCCTCGGCATCTTTCAGACGTAGAATGGCGATGTCGCTTTCCTGATCGCCCAGAACCACCTCGGCCGAAAACTCGCGCCGGTCCGTCGTGACGACCCGTATTTCGGTCGCCGAACCCACGACATGGTAGTTTGAGACCACATAGCCGTCATCCGTCAGGATCACGCCGGACCCCAGTGAATTCTGAACGCGTGGTCGCGGTTCGCCAAAGCCGCCGCCAAAGAAATCCTGAAAGAACGGGTCAGAGAACAGTGAATTCGAGCGCCCTTCGCGCACGATCTTGGCGTAGATATTCACCACAGCTGGCGCGGCCTGTTTCACCACCGGCGCAAACCCTAGGCTGATTTCGGCCTGAGAACGTGGCACCCTGGTTTCCGCTGCGGCAGAGGCAGACAAAAGCGATAAAGCGAAGGCCGTGGCGCGAAGCATCATAGTTCCCGAAAATTTTTGGACTGTTTTGGATATGCGGCGCGATGTCTGGGTTTGCAAGCGCGGTATTGGAGTTTCTGCTAGACTTCAGTCATCACCACCCTGACAAGATTAAGCCAGTCCAGCCACATTTGACATGTCCGACCGCC
The DNA here is from genome assembly GCF_059609905.1 of Ruegeria sp. YTSA226. NCBI lineage: Bacteria > Pseudomonadati > Pseudomonadota > Alphaproteobacteria > Rhodobacterales > Roseobacteraceae > Ruegeria > Ruegeria sp. YTSA226. The sequence goes on along the minus strand of NZ_JBXWMQ010000019.1, from coordinate 25,435 downwards.
TGACTACGGCGTTCATAGTCAGACGGTTAGGTATTAGCAGAGCTGTCTCGGTTTCAAGCGAACCGATCTGTATGCCAAAACGACAAGCGTAAGTATGGCACCCTGCCCTACGAGTACTGCGGGCCAGATCAGGGGAAACTGCGCGTCTGCGTACTTTTGCGGTCCGAAGGAAACCGAAGCAAGAAGTGCTGCTAAAAGTGTCAGGCATATACCGGCCTTTGTTTCCGTGGCGCCAAGGAGGATCGCAGCGCAGGCTGCGCTGAGTGCGGCCCCAATAAAAGGCGCGATCCCAAACAGTGGTGTAGCTGTGGGCGGATGTGGCGGTACTCCGGCATAGAGAGCGCTCAGCATAACGATCTGCAAAACGATAAGTGTCAACAAAGCAGCATTGGCCGCCCGATCTTTCTCATAAATCAAATTCGCCTCCTCTTTCCGTAACAAAGTGTACGGTTGCGTTAAGCCGTAACCCAATGTACGGCTGAGTGTCAACACCATTCAGGAGGCCAGATTGAAAGATCACCTACGCACTGCCCGGCAGGAACAGATCGAAACAGCGGCTTATGAACTGCTCGCAGAAAAAGGTTTCGCGGGAACTTCGATGCTGAGCATCGCCAAACGTGCCCGCTGCTCAAACGAAACGCTCTACAACTGGTATGGCGATAAGCTTGGCTTGTTCCGCACCATGGTGTCACGAAACGCTGCGGAAGCAAAAACGTTGCTTGAAAACGCGCTTGCACAGCGTGAAGCCTCGATCGAAACACTCGACGCCTTTGGACCGGTATTGCTGGATATCATATTGGGCGAGAAGGCGGTTTCTCTGAATCGCGCGGCCGCAGCTGACGCAACCGGCCAACTAGGTAAAGCCTTGTCAGAAGCAGGCCGGGAAACAATTTCCCCTCTCCTGGCACAGCTGTTTGAAGCTGCCAGAACCAATGGAGAGCTAGTCAGCAACGATATTTCGGACGTGGTTGATTTGTATTTGGGATTGTTGATTGGTGATCTTCAGATCCAGCGCGCGATCGGGCGCACAAAAAAGCCCGATCCGGGAACCTTGGCAAGGCGCGCCGAAGCAGCAACCAGACATTTGCAAACGCTTCTCGGGCCCTGACTAAAGCTGACACATACCAAGAGCAGAGCGGACTTGCGACTGGCTCCATAAGAAAAACCCCCACGTCCGAGACACGGGGGTTTTCACATGAAAGCCAGGCTTTCTTATTCTTCGTCTGCGGCCTCTTCGGCGGCGGTACGCGCTTTGTCTGCGGCGCCTTTGGCGTCCAGATCGCGGTCAACGAATTCGATGATCGCCATCGGGGCCATGTCGCCATAGCGGAAGCCTGCTTTCAGGATCCGGACATAACCGCCCTGACGCTCGGCGTAACGGGGGCCCAGGATTTCGAACAGCTTTGCGACGTCTTTGTCTTCTTTCAGCTGCGATGCGGCCTGACGTCGGGCGTGCAGGTCCCCACGCTTGCCTAGAGTGATCAGTTTTTCAACGATCGGGCGCAGTTCTTTTGCCTTGGGCAGAGTTGTTTTGATCTGCTCATGTTCGATGAGCGAGCCAGCCATGTTCGCAAACAGAGCCTTGCGGTGCTCATGAGTACGGTTCAGGCGGCGGTAACCACGTGCGTGACGCATTTTCTAGTTCCTTCTTCAGCGTTTTGCTTTGTCTGGCCGGCGATGCGTGTCACCGGCTCTCCTTGGGGCATGATTGCCCGTGCATTCCCCGCAAGCGCGGGCATTGGGAAGACGCGCTTAAAACGCGTCTTCGAATTTCTTCGCCAGATCTTCGATGTTGTCGGGCGGCCAATCCTCGACATCCATGCCAAGGTGCAGACCCATGCCGGACAGCACTTCTTTGATCTCGTTCAGCGACTTGCGGCCGAAGTTCGGGGTGCGCAGCATCTCAGCTTCGGTCTTCTGGATCAGGTCGCCAATGTAGACGATATTGTCGTTCTTCAGACAGTTTGCCGAACGGACAGACAGTTCCAACTCATCTACTTTCTTCAGCAGCAGCGGGTTGAACTCCAGACCATCATCCTCGTCCTGACGACCAGCCGATTCCGGCTCATCGAAGTTGACGAAGATCGACAGCTGATCCTGCAGGATGCGTGCGGCATAGGCCAACGCGTCCTCGGGGGTGATCGAACCGTCAGTCTCAATCTTCAGGGTCAGCTTGTCATAGTCAAGAACCTGACCTTCACGCGTCGGCTGAACATCATAGGCGACCTTTTTAACCGGCGAATAGATCGCGTCGATCGGGATCAGGCCGATAGGCGCATCTTCTGGCTTGTTCTTTTCAGCCGAGACATAGCCCTTACCGGTGTTGACGGTCAGTTCCATGAACAGGTCGGCACCATCATCCAGGTGACAGATGACGTGATCGCGGTTCAGAACTTCGATGCCAGCGCTTTCGCTGATGTCGCCTGCGGTGACGATTGCCGGGCCTTTAGCATTGATCGACAGACGCTTGGGGCCTTCGACCTCCATGCGCAGGGCGACTTGCTTAAGATTCAAAATGATGTCGGTGACGTCTTCACGCACGCCCGCGACCGAGCTGAACTCGTGCAGGACGTTGTCGATCTGAACGCTGGTGATGGCCGCACCTTGCAGCGAGCTCATCAGAACGCGGCGCAGTGCGTTGCCCAGAGTCAGACCAAAGCCACGCTCCAGCGGTTCTGCAACCAGCGTTGCCTGGCGCGCAGGGTCGTTGCCCGGCTTGCTTTCCAGCTGGGTTGGCTTGATCAATTCTGCCCAATTCTTGTGGATCATGTAATCCCTCCATTCCTGTCCGCGCCCCATGACCAACAAGGTGCAGACGCCCGAGGTTCAAAATGACGTGCTGGGGCCGTGCGAAAATGCGGGCCCCAGCTCAATTCTAATTCGCTTAGACGCGGCGGCGCTTCGGCGGACGGCAACCATTGTGAGCGATCGGGGTCACGTCACGGATCGACGTGATGTTGAAGCCCACTGCAGCCAATGCACGCAGAGCCGATTCACGACCCGAACCGGGGCCCTGAACTTCGACTTCCAGCGTCTTGACGCCGTGATCCTGTGCTTTCTTGCCTGCGTCTTCCGCAGCCATCTGAGCAGCATACGGAGTAGATTTACGCGACCCTTTGAAACCCATGGTCCCGGCCGACGACCATGCAATGGCGTTGCCTTGCACGTCCGAGATCAGGATCTTGGTGTTGTTGAAGGTCGAATTCACATGGGCGACGCCCGATGCGATATTCTTGCGCTCTTTTTTCTTGGTACGAGTCTTTTCGCGTGCCATCAGTCAGACCCCCCTTATTTCTTCTTACCGGCAATGGCCTTTGCGGGGCCTTTGCGGGTACGAGCGTTGGTGTGAGTACGCTGACCGCGAACGGGCAGGTTACGACGATGGCGCAGACCGCGATAGCAGCCCAGATCCATCAGGCGCTTGACGTTCATCTGAACTTCACGACGCAGGTCACCTTCAACGGTGAAGTTAGCGTCGATATGTTCACGGATGGCCAGAACTTCGGAATCCGACAGCTCATTGACGCGACGGTGCGCTTCAATGCCTACGGCTTCGCAGATGGCCTGCGCCGAGGTGTTGCCGATACCGGTGATATATGTGAGGGCGATAGGTACCCGCTTTGCAGTCGGGATGTTTACGCCGGCAATACGTGCCACGTGTCACTTTCCTTTTTGTTGCGGTTCCGTAGCTCCGGAACCTTTTTTCACAACACTTGACCGTGGCAGTGACGCCAGAGGGCCCAGTATTATTCGAGGTGGTCGGGGCAGTTAGGACGAATCCTGCCTGCGATCTTGATTCCCTTTAGGGATGGGGGTCGATATGGGCTTTTGCGCTTGGCGTCAAGGCCATATTGGAGCTAGCCGAGTACGGCCTCGATCGACGCAGTCACTTCCTTGATATCGGCCAACCCATTGACCGGGCGAAGATCGCCTTTGGCGTAGTAATAACCAATCAGCGGCGACGTCTTTTTGTAGTACTCCATCAACCGCGTGCGCAGGCTGTCTTCGTTGTCGTCGGCGCGACGCGTGAACTCTTTTTGCTCACCACAGTTGGTGCAGCGACCATCTGCCGGGATCGGCTTGGTCTTGTCATTATAAACTTCGCCACAGCCCGAACAGGTCGAACGTGCGGTGATCCGATCCACCAGGGCATCGTCATCCACCCGCATCTCGATCACAGTGTGCAGTGACTGGCCCAGCTTGGTCAGCAAAGCCGCCAATGCGTCGGCTTGTGCCAATGTGCGGGGAAAACCGTCAAAGATGAAACCGGCACCGGTTTCGGTGGTCAGCTTCTCTTCGATCAGGCCGATGACAATCTCATCGGTGACCAGCTTGCCGGCATCCATGATGGCTGCGACCTTCAGGCCCATCTCGGTGCCCGAGGTTTTGGCTTCGCGCAGCATGTCTCCGGTGCTCAGCTGCACCATGCCGCGTGTTTCAACAAGATGACGCGCTTGCGTTCCTTTACCCGCCCCCGGGGGGCCCAGAAGAATGATGTTCATCGACGAGCGGGTCCCTTCCTGCCGCGTTTCTTACCCTTCCCGCGCAGTTGGGACTTTTCGATAAGCCCTTCGTATTGATGCGCCAGCAGGTGGCTCTGAACCTGTTGGATCGTATCCATGGTCACAGAGACGATAATCAGAACCGAAGTACCACCGAAATAGAACGGAATGGCAAACTGGCCCCGCAGGATTTCAGGCAACAGACAAACCGCCGCCAGATAAGCCGAACCCAGAACCAGAACGCGGTTGACCACGTATTCCAGATACTCGGCGGTTTTCTTACCCGGACGGATACCCGGCACAAAACCGTTCTGCTTTTTCAGGTTATCCGCCACGTCATCCGGTTTGAACGACACGTTGAACGTGTAGAAATAGGCAAAGAACACGATCATCGACGCAAAGAACAGCAGGTACAGCGGCTGACCCGGACCAAAGTTGGCCAGCAGCCAGGACATGACCGGACCGTTGGTGGCGCCCGACGAGAAGGTCGAGATCGTGACCGGCAGCAGCAGCAGCGAGCTGGCGAAGATCGCCGGGATAACGCCGGCCGGGTTCACTTTGACCGGCAGGTGGCTCGAGCCGCCCTCATAGATCTTCATACCGGCCTGACGGCGCGGGTATTGAATGTGGATCTTACGCAAAGCGCGCTCCATGAACACCACAAAGGTGATCACGGCGATGACCATGACAATCACTCCGATGATCACTGCGGGGCTGATTGCGCCGCTGCGGCCACTTGCGAAGAACTGAGCCAACGCTGCCGGAACCTCGGCGATGATGCCAACGAAAATAATCAGAGAGATACCGTTGCCGATGCCGCGCGCGGTGATCTGCTCACCCAGCCACATCAGGAACATGGTGCCGCCAACCAGTGTAATCATAGTCGACAGACGGAAATAGAGACCCGGATCAGTCGCCAGATCGCCCGACTCCAGCGAAACGGCCAAGCCATAGGCCTGAACGGTGGCCAGCGCCACGGTGCCGAAACGGGTATATTGGTTGATCTTCTTACGACCCTGCTCGCCCTCTTTCTTGAGCTGTTCGAGCGCGGGAACCATCGAGGTCAGCAGCTGAATGATGATCGAGGCCGAGATGTAAGGCATGATGCCGAGGGCAAAGATACCCATCCGTCCAAGCGCCCCGCCGGTGAACATCGAAACCATACCGCCGATGCCCTGCCCCGCTTGCTCCATGAACTCACGCAGGGCCTGTCCGTCGATCCCCGGCACCGGTATAAAAGTGCCCAGGCGATAGACGATCAACAAACCCAGTGTGAACAGGATGCGGTTGCGCAGATCGGTGGCTTTGCCCAAAGCAGCCCAGCTAGTGTTGGCTGCCATTTGTTCTGCTGCTGATACCATAAATCGGTCTCTCTTATGAAAACACCGCCCGGAACCGTTTTCCGGCTCGGGCGGCGTCTTGGAAAACTCTGAGGTCTATGTAAGCGGGTCTTGGCCCGCTCACAAGCGCTTACTCTGCCGCAGCGGCTTTTGTGACCGTCAGTGAACCGCCCGCTTTTTCGACTGCCTCAACGGCAGCTTTCGAAGCACCAGTTACTTCCAGGGTCACCTTGGCGCTGATTTCGCCTTTGGCCAGAACGCGGATACCGTCCAGTTTACGGCGAACCAGACCGGATGCAACCAGTGCGTCCTCGGTGATCGCGGCTTTGGCGTCCAGCTTACCGGCGTCGACGAATTTCTGGATCAGGCCCAAGTTGATAACGGCAAATGCCTTGCGGTTCGGCTTGTTAAAGCCACGCTTGGGCAGGCGTTGGTACAGCGGCATCTGGCCACCTTCGTAGCCATTGATGGCCACACCCGAACGGGATTTCTGACCTTTGATACCACGGCCACCCATTTTACCTTTACCGGAACCGGGACCACGGCCGACGCGGGTCCGTTTCGGTGTGGCGCCTGGGTTGTCGCGCAATTCATTCAGTTTCATTTCGCTTCTCCTTCGCCGGAAATGACCCCGAAGCGTGATGGGTCAAACACGGCATTTCTTGGTTTTGATTCTTGCGGCGCAGTACGCCACCGGAGCCCGATACAGCTTTGTGGCTGAGGATGCAAGTTTTGAAGTGAACAACACCCAAACTGTCTAGCCTTCAGCATTTTGGATTGGCGCGTCCAGTGGATTAATCCGGTGTTTGGCCAGAAGCTTACCCACCAGGCTATCTGGATCTGGCAGGCCATTATACCTGTTCCTAAGGATCGAACGCATCCGGCGACCATAAAAGTGAATGGAAACTGTGTCCTCGTGGAAGAACCTGGATAAATCGGCGTTTGGGCGTGCCAAAGCGCGCCGTCTGGTAAAGTTCACCGGATAGAACACATGCTCAGGCAGAACAAATTGGTGTTCGCCGGTTTGCCGTAAAGCCCAGGCAAAGGCTGACGGACCCCATGCGCCCCAATATTGCGCGGGCACATTGATCGGATCACCTGCATCCTGTGCCGCACGAAGGGGTTCCTGATATCGTTTGGGCAGCCATGGCGGAATCCGATACGGGTCCGTTGTATATTCGATGAGCAGATCCAGCGCCGGGCTGTCTGACGGAATGCCCAATACGCCGATCGCAATCTCTCCTTCGAGCATTCCGTAAAAATGCCCGGTCTCCGTTGTGAAAGGACGCATGCAATAGGCGTCCGTATCCGCCCATATCAAATCGGGCTCCTGCGCCAACATGCGGTATCGGAACTTGTCCGAATGCGGCGCCGGGCTACCAGTACGGCTATGCGCAATGAATTCTGTGCCAGGCATCACATCGCGCGCATCGCGGGTATCCACACCTTCAGGTATCCCGGAGACATTCCCATAGGTGTAGAGGCGAACGGATTGACCGGTATCCAGATAGGATTTGATGCAGAGCTGCTCGAGAAAGCTCAGCGGGCCATCCACCCACAACATGCCGATCTGGTAGTCTCGCACTGTGTCAGCCTCGTCATCGCGTTATTGGGACATAGCCCCCTCTAATAATTCTCATGGAAAATTTCCAAACGATCCACAATGCAGAGCGACCAATTTCACCGTGCCTGTGCCTTTCAAGCACGCAGAATCAAAAGAGGCGCCAAATGGCGCCTCGGTGTTGTTCATCCTGCCAGGTTTTCAGCAGTAGACGTGCTTATGCGCAATATCACTTATATCGCACCGGCGGATACCAATGTCGTTCAGTTCACGATCAGTCAGGTTCTGAAGCTCTGAATAGGTGCGGCCGAATTCGGCGCGCAGGGCATAGGCCTCTTTCACGCGTGCGATCAGAGTTGTGATGCGGGCGGTCAGACCAAAGCCTTCGCGGGAAAAAGTTGCTGTGTTTGCCATTTCTATATTCCTTTCTAAACCGGAGCGTATTCTCCAGATTTCGTTTGCGTTCCTATTTGGGACAAAGCTCAAATAAGAACGCCAGATAACGCTAACAACAGAAGATTCGGTCTGGCCGGTATGCATTGAGGGAATGGCAGTGAAAACACTGTTTAGACATCCCACTACAGGCTTTCGTTGAAATAGACCTTTGGATTTCTCGTCTAAAGATAAGATTTATCAAATTTATATATTTTGATATCTTTTTTCTTTTACGGACCCATATTTTCACTATTCTATCACGTATCCGTGAACTATCGGGCTATTTCGGCCTGTTTTACCATTTTCGCCTCGCACGTTTAGGGCGTCCTCGACTTCATGAATGAGGATACTCCATGCCTTTGGTTTCAAGCGTTATTAGAAGGTTGCGCTGGATTCAGCGCCGTCCTTCCTTGAAGCAATCAGCAAACCTGTTGCGCAACATTCGGGGCTATCTTCTTCACTCTCAACAAGCCGCCCCGCTGCCGTCTTTGGTGAAAATTGATATTTCGCCGCTGTGCTCACTAGCCTGTCCACATTGCGTCCATGGGAATCCGGCAGGTCGTGACCGACCCTTGCTCAGCGATCAGAAGTTCGGGAAACAGGACAAGCTTAGCCTTCAGCAATACCAGCATATCATCGACCAGATCAAAGATCGCGCGCTTGGCGTCAGCCTGTTCTACTATGGCGATCCCCTGGCACACCCGGACCTCACTGACATGATCCGGGCCACGACCGCAGCCGGTTTGGAAAGCCATATCACCACCCATTTCAGCTATCGGCTAAAAGCCGAGAGGATTCATGACCTGGTCGATGCCGGGCTTAGCCATATCACAATCTCAGTTGATGGCGCGACGCAGGAAAGCTTTCAGGTTACCCGTGTTCGCGGACGCCTGGATTTCGTTCTGAACAACCTGCGACTACTGGCTGGCTATAAAAAGAGGAAGGGTCTGAAATCTCCGTTCATAGAAATACAGCATATCTCTTTCCCCCATCACGCCGAGGATGAACTGGTTCAGGTGAAGGCCATCGTAGACGAGATTGGTATCGACGCCTTTACCACGTTTGAAGGGCTACGGTTCGATGCAAATGGAGATCTGTACAACGTCGTAGACGACGATCCCGATCGGATTGAAAATGGCCCGCCCCTGTCATCATCCCTCACCCCAAGGTGCCATTGGCCCCACAGCAGCACGGTCATTCGCTTTGATGGCGATGTGATTCCCTGCTGTCTCTGGCGATCCGGCCGCCAATATGTTTCCGACAAGAACCGTGATCCGCATGTGTTGGGAAATGTTTTCGACGAACCACTTGAAACCATCTGGAACAACGAAAAATACAAAGCTCTGCGCTGGCAGGTCTGGAACCCGCGTGCTCATTCCAAACGCGAAGCAGCAGCCAGTTTTTGCGATGGATGCCCCAGGCTGTACGAAAAACCAGGCAGAGAACCTTCGTTGCGCCATGAAGTCGACATTGAGTTTGCAGAAAAAAAGGCGCTCGGGTCATAGCCGAGTTTGCGCCGAGGCACTGAACAGCACCATAAGACGAGCCGGAAAAAAACGACCGGCTAAACAAGAAAACGCCCCCGATCAGATCGGAGGCGTTCTTAAGTCTTCAAAGAACTCGCGATTAGCCGCGTTCTTCGATGATCTCTACCAGATGCGGGATCTTGTTGACCATGCCGCGGACCGAAGGAGTATCCTCCAGCTCACGGGTTTTGTGCATCTTGTTCAAGCCCAGACCGATCAGGGTCGCGCGCTGTTCGGCGGGGCGGCGGATCGGGGAACCGATCTGCTTGACGACGATGGTTTTTGCCATGGGTCGCTCTCCTTATGCTTCTGCTTCAGCAGCAACAGGCGCTTCGTCCCGCTTGGGCAGGATGTCAGCAACTTTCTTGCCGCGACGCTGTGCAACCGAACGCGGGCTCTGCTCTTTTTGCAGGCCGTTGATGGTGGCGCGGATCATGTTGTACGGGTTCTGCGAGCCCAACGACTTGGACACGACGTCCTTGACGCCCAGCATTTCGAACACAGCACGCATCGGACCACCGGCGATGATACCAGTACCTTCAGGTGCCGAGCGCATAACCACTTTACCGGCGCCGTGACGGCCTTCGATATCGTGGTGCAGGGTCCGACCTTCGCGCAGCTGCACGCGGATCATCTGACGCTTGGCTTGTTCAGTCGCCTTACGGATGGCCTCGGGTACTTCTTTTGCTTTACCCTTGCCAAAGCCGACGCGGCCCTTCTGATCGCCGACAACCACCAGAGCGGCGAAGCCAAAGCGCTTACCACCTTTTACGGTTTTCGACACGCGGTTGATCGCGACCAGACGGTCTGCGAATTCCGGAGTTTCGTCGCGGTCGCGGCCACGGCCCCGACGGTTTTCACGTTCTGCCATTTGGCATCCCTTTTCTCATGTGGCGCATTACGGCGCCGTTGTTTCAATCCAAGTGAGCCTCGACTATTGCCGAGGCCCCCGGATCATCGGGGCAGCTGAGGCGCTGCCCGCAAGTCTTAGATCTTCAGACCACCTTCACGCGCAGCGTCGGCGACAGCCTTCACTTTGCCGTGGAACAGGAAGCCGCCACGATCGAAATAAGCCTCTTCGACGCCTGCCTTCTTGGCACGCTCGGCGATGGCTGCGCCCACTTTCGTAGCCGCTTCGACGTTGTTTGTGCCAACTACACCCAGATCTTTTTCCAGGGTCGAGGCCGAGGCCAGGGTCACACCACGAACGTCGTCGATCAGCTGAGCGCTGATGTTCTTGTTCGAACGGTGAACCGACAGGCGTACACGACCTGCATTGACCTTGCGAAGTTTGTTCCGAACGCGCAGGCGGCGCTTCAGAAACAGGGTTCTTTTGCTGTTTGCCATTGTTTGCGTCCTTACTTCTTCTTGCCTTCTTTGCGGAAGATGAATTCGCCCTTATAGCGGATACCCTTGCCTTTATACGGCTCGGGACGGCGCCATTCGCGGATTTTCGCCGCGACTTCGCCCACCTGCTGCTGGTCGTTACCTTCCACAATGATCACGGTCTGCTTCGGTGCGGTGATGGTGACACCTTCCGGAGCAACGAAATCAACGTCGTGGCTGTAGCCAAGGTTCAGCTTCAGGGTGTTCCCCTGCATCTGAGCCCGGTAACCAACACCCTGGATCTCCAGCTCTTTTTTGAAGCCTTCGGTCACACCGGTTACCAGATTGGCAACCATGGTGCGGCTCATGCCCCATTGCTGGCGGGCACGTTTGGACATGCCACGCGGGTTGATTTGAACCACATTGTCTTCGACCGACAGCGTAACGTCATCAGTCGCAGTGAAGCTACGGGCACCTTTCGGGCCTTTGACTTCGATGGTCTGGCCGGAAACCGAGGCGGTTACACCGCTGGGCAGTTCGACCGGACGTTTACCAATACGAGACATTGACAGACCTCCTTAGAAGACGGTGCAGAGCACTTCGCCGCCAACATTGTTGGAGCGTGCATTCTGGTCCGACATCACACCTTTCGGAGTGCTGACAATCGACACACCCAGACCCTGACGGACCTGCGGGATGTCATTGACGCCCATGTATACGCGACGACCGGGCTTGGAGACCCGCTTCAACTCGCGAATGACAGGGGTGCCTTCGTAGTATTTCAGGCTGATTTCGATGGCCGGATGACCGTTTTCACCGGTCATCTTTTCGTAGCCACGGATGTAACCTTCGTCCGCCAGCACGTCCAGAACCCAGGCGCGCAGTTTCGACGCCGGAGTGTTTACAGTGGACTTGCCGCGCATTTGCGCGTTGCGGATACGGGTGAGCATATCGCCGATAGGATCGTTCATATCTATGTCTCCCTTACCAGCTCGATTTCACCATGCCGGGGATCTGACCTGCAGAACCCAGCTCGCGCAGCATGATACGGCTGACCTTCAACTTACGATAGTAAGCATGAGGACGACCTGTCAGCTGACAGCGGTTGTGAAGACGAGTTGCCGAGCTGTTGCGCGGCAGTTTCGCCAGTTTCAGACGCGCTTTGAAACGCTCTTCCATCGGCTTGCTCTCGTCATTCGCGATTTCTTTCAGCTCGGCACGCTTTGCGGCATATTTGGCCACCAGGCGTTCGCGCTTCTTCTCGCGTTCGATCATTGCTTTTTTAGCCATGTCTCAATCCTCCCGGCGCTTAAGCGTTGAACGGCATGTTGAACGCTTTCAACAGGCTTTTCGCTTCAGCGTCGGTTTTCGCTGTGGTGGCAATTACGATATCCAGGCCCCAGACCTCGTCGACCTTGTCGAAGTCGATTTCCGGGAACACGATGTGCTCTTTCATGCCCATGGCAAAGTTGCCACGACCATCGAAAGAAGGCTTAACACCGCGGAAGTCACGAACGCGCGGCAGCGCGATGGTGATCAGACGATCCAGGAATTCATACATCCGGTCACCGCGCAGGGTAACTTTCGCACCCAGCGGCATGTCTTCACGGACGCGGAAACCCGCGATCGACTTCTTCGCCAGTGTTGCAACAGCCTTTTGGCCTGCAATCGCGGTCAGATCTTCAACAGCGGCTTTCGCCTTCTTCGAGTCTCTGACGGCCTCTGCACCACAACCGATGTTCAGAACGATCTTTTCCAGCTTGGGCAGCTGCATATCGCTCTTGTAACCGAACTCTTCTTTCAGAGCGGCACGGATGGTTTCAGCGTACTGAGCTTTCAGACGCGGGGTGTAGGTTGCGGTATCAAGCATCGATCACGTCCCCCGTGGTCTTGGCAAAACGAACTTTCTTGTCACCTTCCATGCGGAAGCCAACGCGGGTTGCTTTACCGTTTTTGTCCAGCAGAGCCAGGTTCGACAGCTCAATCGGGTTTGCCTGAGGCAGGCGACCACCTTGCGAGGTCTGTGACTGGCGGGTGTGGCGAATGGCGATGTTCACGCCATCAACAACGGCTTTACCGGCTTTCGGGTCGACCGAGGTGATAGTTCCCTCTTTGCCCTTGTCCTTGCCAGCCAGCACGACGACCTTGTCGCCTTTGCGGAGTTTAGCAGCCATGATTACAGCACCTCCGGAGCAAGCGAGATGATTTTCATGAAGTTTTTCGCGCGCAGTTCACGAACAACAGGGCCAAAGATACGGGTACCTACGGGCTCGTTGTTGTTGTTCAGAATGACGGCGGCGTTGCGATCGAAACGGATCGCGGTGCCGTCTTCGCGACGGACTTCTTTGGCGGTGCGTACGACGACGGCCTTACGGACGTCACCTTTCTTTACGCGGCCGCGTGGGATGGCTTCCTTCACCGAGACGACAATGATGTCGCCTACAGAGGCGTATTTACGCTTGGAACCACCCAGGACCTTGATGCACTGAACTCGGCGTGCGCCGGAGTTGTCAGCGACATCCAGATTGGTCTGCATCTGGATCATGTGGTTTCTCCCGACCTGTGGGGGCTGGTCTTGTTAGATCCCCCAGGGTTTCGACAAATGGGAAAATCCCGGAGGCTTACGCTTCCAGAACTTCCCAACGTTTCGTCTTCGATTTCGGCGCGCATTCGATGATGCGAACTGTATCGCCGACCTTGAAGGCGTTCTTTTCATCGTGAGCCCGGTATTTCTTGGACTTACGGATGGTTTTCTTCAGAACCGGATGCGTAAAGCGGCGCTCGACGGATACGGTTACAGTCTGTGCGTTGGCATCGCTCGTTACGGTGCCGGAAAGGATACGCTTAGGCATAGGATTACTCCTCCGATGCCGCAGCAGCGGCCTTTTCGTTCAGGATGGTTTTAACGCGGGCGGCGTTGCGGCGGGCCGCTTTGATGCCAGCGGTGCTTTCCATCTGACCGGTTGCCTGTTGAAAGCGCAGGTTAAAGCTTTCTTTCTTCAGGTTGGCCAGTTCCTCGCGGAGCTGGTCAGGGGTCTTGTCACGCAGTTCTTGGGCGTTCATCGCCTTTTCCTTTGCTCAAAACACCAGAAGGCCCCTATGCAGGGTCACCTTTGACCTGGTGGATGAATGATAGACATACGAATCCCCCGACTCGGCCGGGGGAACGCAAGATGCCGCTCTATAGGGGGTTCTGGGGTGGGTGGCAAGGGAAAGTATGGAGGATTGATCGAGAGGCCGTTTTTAGCGCTCTGCTCACTTGAGCAACCAGCGACGGGCACGAGATGTTTGAACCGAATTTGGAAGCCTATTCGCTCTTGGAGCGAATTCCATCGAAACCTCTTCCCCAAACCAATCCAGAGTTCGGCAGCATATGCGCCTGCTTCAAAACTATCTTTAGCTCTGGAGAATACAGCACCTTTACCGTTCGTTCGTCATCCCCTGATACATGCTCACGCACCAGAACTTCCCAAACTTTGTATTTACACGTTCCAACCCGTTCAATTCGATTTTTCTGGAACTCAACCGTTACAGTGCCGAGTAAGGCTTCTTTATCGCCATCTTGTATCGTGAAGCCTGACTGCCACTCTTTTTGCTGCTCTAGGTCATCTAAGGAACTAACTGATTGCTCGTATGAACGCTTTGAGGCGGTGAACTTCATAAAGGTCTCGCCGAACAGCAAAGGATGCGCGTAGTGGCTAGCGAAACCTATGCGCCTAGAGTCTTCGGTTCTCAACTCAACGACAAACCCCGTCTCAACAACGGTTTGAACTCGTAAAAGCCATGTTCCGCCATAGTCCAACCAGACGCCTTTACCGACATCTACACGGGTTGGGCACGTCGCAAGTGCAGGTGCGACGGCCAACGCCAAAAAAAGTGAAACCGCTAGTACAACCTTTGCTGGTTTTGGCGCGCCCATGGTTTACTCCCACAAAATAGAAAAGCTGGCATTAATCCCGCCACCCTAGGCCTCGTTGACAGGTGCGTTGAATGCACCAGCCATTACAGCATGTAGACATCCCACTCACAAACGCAAAACGCGGCCTCGTTTGCACGAGACCGCGTCTTCAACTGTCTAAGTCTGAGTGACTTACGCCAGAGCGATGTTCACAGCCGACTCACGACCGTCACGGCCGGGTTCGATGTCGAACGTTACTTTCTGGTCGTCGGCCAGGCCGGTCAGACCCGAGCGCTCGACAGCAGAGATGTGTACAAACACGTCTTTGCCACCGGTCTCCGGTGCGATGAAGCCAAAACCTTTAGTTGTGTTGAACCATTTTACGGTGCCGTTGGCCATATCCGTAGTCTCCTAGTAAATTGCTGTCCGCGGAATTGCGACAGCGCGGCGTTGTCGGTCTGGATCGAAAGACTGAACGCCGATATTCGGGAGACAGTGGTCGAAAAAGAAAAACGTAAGCGCCCCCCACATCGTTTATCTGACGACACAATGCAAGAACTTTTCACACATTCCTTTGAATCAGAGTCCCTTAAACGACCGTGCTAGTCCCATTTATAGTTAAAGCTGACGGAAATCCGCTCATCCTCGGCCATGTTCATCGGCACCTCGTGGCGCAACCAGCTCTCCCATAGCAAGACATCGCCAACCTGAGGCTTCACATAGATGAATGGCTGCAGGTCCCGACGCCCCCCTTTCATACGCGTGGGCGCTGCCATCATGCGGCCCGAGCGCGGGTCTTCAAGCTTCAGCGCGCTAGCGCCTTCGGGCATCGAAACATAAGTCGTGCCCGAGATCACGCTGTGTGGGTGCAGGTGGCTGGAGTGCATTCCGCCCTCGGGCAAAATGTTGATCCAAAGGTCTTCAAGCTTTAGTTCACCCTCACCCAGATCAAACTCCAGATCCTTAGCAAAAGCTGCAACGTGCTGGTCCAGCACCTTAACCAGATCGGCAAAGATCGGAAACCGCCAGGGCAGATCGGTCAGCGAGGCATAGCTGGTGTAGCCGGGATACCCGTTCTCTTCACACCAGTCCTGCCCGGCCTCATCATCCTCGGCGATGACAAGACAGGAGCTTTCCAGCTCCTCCGGGTCGATCTTGGGATCAAACTCGGACAAAGCTGCACGATAGAGACGGGTGACAAAAAGTGATTCAATCTGTGCCATGGGTCTGTCTTAAACCAGCCTCTCGATGAAGGCGATGGGTGTTTTGCGAGGCTGTGGCGGAGCAACGCCATCAAACCAAAAAACCCCGCCGGTTTCCCGACGGGGGTCAATCTTGTCGCGAGCGGGGTCGCCCCCGGGTCGCTTACCAGTCTTCGCGAACCACGACGCGAGTCTTGATCGGCAGCTTCATCGCAGCCAGGCGCAGGGCCTCGCGGGCGATGTCGTCATTGACGCCGTCGATTTCGAACATCACGCGGCCAGGCTTGACTTTGCATGCCCAGCGGTCGACCGAACCTTTACCTTTACCCATACGAACTTCGATCGGCTTAGCCGTAACCGGAGTGTCGGGGAAGATGCGGATCCAGACGCGACCCTGACGCTTCATGTGACGCGTCATGGCACGACGTGCAGCTTCGATCTGGCGTGCAGTTACACGCTCAGGCTCAAGAGCTTTCAGTCCATAGGTGCCAAAGTTCAGATCAGAGCCGCCCTTGGCTTCACCCTTGATCCGGCCTTTGTGCATCTTGCGGAATTTAGTACGCTTTGGTTGAAGCATATCTTTCCCTCCTTAGCGACGACCGCCACCAGCACCACGAGGTGCAGGGCCGTCCTGGAGTTCCTGTGCTTTACGGTCACGTGCCTGCGGATCGTGCTCCATGATCTCACCTTTGAAGATCCAGACCTTGATCCCGATGATCCCATAAGGAGTCATCGCTTCGGCTTGTGCGTAATCGATGTCGGCGCGCAGCGTGTGCAGAGGCACACGGCCTTCGCGGTACCACTCGGTCCGTGCGATTTCGGCGCCACCCAGACGGCCAGCGACGTTCACCCGGATACCCAGAGAGCCCATACGCATGGCGTTCTGAACAGACCGCTTCATCGCGCGACGGAACGAAACCCGGCGCTCCAGCTGCTGAGCGATAGACTCGGCAACCAGCTGTGCGTCAAGCTCGGGCTTGCGCACTTCGACGATGTTCAGGTGCAATTCGCTGTCTGTCATCAGGGCAATTTTCTTGCGCAGAACTTCAATGTCCGCGCCTTTCTTGCCGATGATGACACCCGGACGTGCAGTGTGGATCGTAACGCGGCACTTCTTGTGCGGACGTTCGATGATCACACGGGCGATGCCGGCTTGCTTGCACTCTTTGTTGATGAACTCACGGATCTTCAGATCTTCCAGCAGAAGATCACCGTAGTCCTTGGTATCGGCGTACCAGCGGCTGTCCCAGGTGCGGTTCACCTGAAGGCGCATGCCGATCGGATTTACTTTATGACCCATTAGGCTTGCTCCTCAACTTGACGCACCTTGATGGTGATCTCCGAGAACGGCTTCATGATCTTGCCGAAACGGCCACGGGCCCGAGGGCGACCGCGTTTCATGACCAGGTTCTTGCCAACCCATGCTTCGGCAACGATCAGCTCGTCGACGTCCAGGTTGTGGTTGTTCTCAGCGTTGGCGATTGCGGACTGCAGGCACTTTTTGACGTCCTGCGCGACACGCTTGTTCGAGAAAGTCAGGTCGGTCAGAGCCTTCTCAACTTTCTTGCCGCGGATCATCTGCGCAACCAGGTTCAGTTTCTGCGGGCTGGTACGGAGCATGCGCGTTTTTGCCATTGCTTCGTTTTCAGCCACGCGGCGGGGGTTCTTTTCCTTGCCCATGACTTACTTCCGCTTCGCTTTTTTGTCAGCGGCGTGACCGTAATAGGTGCGAGTCGGCGAATACTCACCGAACTTCTGACCGATCATGTCTTCCGAGACGTTGACGGGGATATGCTTCTGGCCGTTGTACACACCAAAGGTCAGACCCACGAACTGGGGCAGAATGGTGGAACGACGCGACCAGATTTTGATAACTTCGTTGCGGCCCGACTCGCGCGCTGCTTCGGCTTTTTTCAGCACGTAAGCATCGACGAAAGGACCCTTCCAAACAGAGCGAGACATGGATTAACGTCCCTTCTTCTTGGCGTGCCGCGAGCGGATGATCAGCTTCTGGGACGCTTTGTTTTTGTTGCGAGTACGCTTACCCTTGGTGTCCTTACCCCAAGGCGTAACCGGTGTACGGCCACCCGAGGTACGGCCTTCACCACCACCGTGCGGGTGATCGATCGGGTTCATAGCAACACCACGAACCGACGGACGCACGCCTTTGTGGCGCATACGACCGGCTTTACCGAGGTTTTGGTTGCTGTTGTCGGGGTTGGACACGGCACCAACGGTGGCCATGCATTCCTGACGGACCATGCGCAGCTCGCCCGAGCTCAGACGGATCTGAGCATAACCGCCATCGCGGCCTACGAATTGCGCGTAAGTACCGGCCGCACGTGCGATCTGACCGCCTTTACCAGGCTTCATCTCGATGTTGTGGACGATGGTACCAATAGGCATACCCGAGAACGGCATTGCGTTGCCCGGCTTGATGTCGGCCTTGGCCGAAGCCACAACCTTGTCACCAACAGCCAGACGCTGCGGAGCCAGGATATATGCCTGCTCGCCGTCTTCGTATTTTACCAGTGCGATAAACGCGGTCCGGTTCGGGTCATATTCGATCCGCTCGACGGTTGCCGCGACATCAAATTTATTCCGTTTGAAGTCAACGATCCGGTAGAGACGCTTTGCGCCACCGCCGCGGCGGCGTGAAGTGATCCGTCCGGTGTTGTTCCGGCCGCCCGATTTGGTCAAACCCTCAGTGAGAGACTTGACCGGACGTCCTTTCCAAAGCTCCGAACGGTCGATCAGCACCAGCCCGCGCTGGCCCGGCGTCGTCGGCTTGTACGACTTGAGTGCCATGCTTTCTGTCTTCCGTTTAGCAAGTGCGGGGATTTCCCCGCTATGTGATAGGCCCCCGTAGGTGCCAAGGGTATAGGGCCCCGAAGGTCCCCGGTTTCAAATATCAGAAGCCCCGGAACGAATCCGAGGCCGCAAGATTGGGTGCATATAGCCGTGTTGGGGGTGGGTGTCTATAGGGTGCTCTATGAATTTCGAAAACTTCGATACTCTATGGTTCCCTCCAAATTCATTTTCTTAAACCACGAAAGAATATTGTTCAAACTTGGTGACGGCAACGGCTGTGCGCAGCTCACAACCAAGACCAGTATAGAATATTGGCAACATATATAGTTATTTACGCACTGCTAGTTGATGCCGGAATCTCTTCATCTACTGACTTTTCCCACATTTCAACTAGGAGGTAAAAGATGATTAAGGCCACATTCCCCATCTTTGCAATTTGCGGAACAGCATTCGTTTCTGCGTGCAGCACAGCAGATTTACCGGAGGCTTCGGAAGGCCAAAAGACCAGCGCGAAATCAGATTTGGATATTGTGCTGGAATGCGCCGCGGAAGCTGGGATTGGATCAAATTTTCGAGTCACAAAATACATTGTAGGCGGTCGCACCGGGTACTCAATTGATCCACCGAACACAGTACACTATGAACTGGCCAACAAAGCCAACGCATGCATCGCAGACAAAGGTGCCGGTATACCGAGATACTAGAGAGTTTTGAATGAGAGCCAGAATTGCCATTAAAGGAATTCGACACTCGCATCTGACCTATTGAGTTAGACGTTTGACGGATGGCTTAGGTTAACTTCGGTAGCTTCACTTTCCTCCCAAGCATACTTGTTCTGACAATTTCTTTCAGTTCGCCCAAAAGGTGCGTAGTCAAGGCCGAAGGCCGCCGCGCCAGCGACTGCCCGTCCCGGCGGGCTGGCGCTTTGGGGACTATTGCGCCTCGCTATAAGTTCGGATGTAATTGGCACTATAAAGCGCGCAGATCAGTCGCTGCGGCGCCATCCCACGGTCAGTCACCGGCGCGGCTTGCGGATAGATACAACAAAAAAACTCGCTTGCGCGGGGGCCAAATATCTCTCTCCAAAGACGAGGCCGACCAGAGGCTGGCGAACACGTCAATGGATGCCATTTTCCAGTGTTACACCAGAAGCCTCAACGCTCACCCAAAGCCCCGCACGATCACTTCTTGTCGCGCGCGGCCTTCTCTTCCTTGGTCAGCTTGGCGTTCCAGACATTCTTGCTCAGACCCAGCTCTGCTGGCGCAGGTTTGGTTTTGCCGATGCTGACTTTGCCTCCTTTATCCAGGAACTCCTGAATAAGGGCCTCATCTGTTGTTTCTTTGGGGACATGTTTCATAAGAGCGACCGTATCCGCATCACACGCCGGGGGCAACGACCGGATTTCCGGCTATCGTTCACACCATCTGACCGATCCCGTCACCCATACAGCGCGCGCGCTTCGGCAAAGGACAGCAGGCGGCGGTTCTTTTCATCCCACAGGTGCAGCCGCGCGTTGGCGAGGCTCTCGCGTATGGTCATCCGGTTGCTGTTGGCCAATTCGTCATGATCCCGCAGCACTTCGGTCAGGCGATAGAACGGGATGCGACTGTACAGATGGTGTACGTGGTGGATGCCGATATTGGCCGTGAACCACTGCAATACGGATGGCAGGATGTAATGCGAGCTGCCGTGCAGGGCGGCCTCGTGCAGTTGCCAGTCCTGATCAGGGTCCCATTGCGTCTCTTCGAATTGGTGCTGGACGTAGAACAGCCAGACGCCAGCCGTTGCAGCGATCAGGGTCGAGGGCAGGAAAATCAGCAGAACCGGCATCAGGCCACCAAAATAGTAGATGGCCCCCAGTGCGGCCAGAATGGCCAGGTTCGTCGCCATCGCGCTGACCCAGAATTTCGGAATACCGGTCAAGCCAAGCGGGAGGCGGTTTTGAAACAGGAACAGATAGCCGGGCCCAAAGCCAAACAGGGTGATCGGGTGGCGATAGAGCCGGTAAAATAACCGGTTCAAAGGCGTCAGCGCCCGGTATTCGGCCACCGTCAGCGTATGGATGTCTCCCATCCCGCGCTTATCCAGATTGCCAGATGAGTTGTGATGCGAGGAATGTGTGCGCCGCCAAACATCGTAAGGCGTCAACGTCAGCACCCCGAGCCCCCGACCGACCCAGTCACTGACCGTCCGGTTCGTAAAAAATGCCCCGTGACCGCAATCATGCTGAATGGCAAACAGGCGCAGCAGAAAGGCCGCGTTCAGAACCGAGATCGCAAGCGCTAGCCAATAGCTGACCGACAAAGACATCCAGGCCAAGGCCCAAAGCGCTATGAAGGGAACACAGGTAACCCCCAGCTCGAACCAGCTACGCGGTTGGCTTGGCTCCCGATATTTGGCCAGCGTCGACACCCAGTCCCGCGCGACAGTCATATCCGGGTTGTCCCGGGTCGAGAGAGTGGATTGGGTCATGCGCCTGCCATATCGTTTGTTTGTTCCATACCGGATAGACGACCCCACCGGCATAGCAATCATTTTCTGTTCGAGACGCTGGGAATGGCGCTCAACTTTTGGTGTCACTACCTAAAGAAAAACCCCCGCTTTCGCGGGGGTCTTAATGGTTTGTCCAAAGACAGGCCCGATCAAAGACCGGTGGAAATGTCGATGGTGTTACCCTCTTCAAGGGTCACATATGCTTTTTTGACGTCTTTCCGCTTGCCCAACTGGCCGCGGAACCGCTTGACCTTGCCTTTGGTCACAGAGGTGTTCACCGCTTTGACCTTCACACCAAACAGTGCCTCAACGGCCTCTTTGATCTGTGGCTTGTTGCTGTCAATCGCAACCTCAAAGACAACCGCGCCGTTTTCGGACGCCATGGTCGACTTTTCGGTGATGATCGGCTTGCGGATCACGTCGTAGTGTTCTGCCTTCGCGCTCATTTCAGTCGAGCCTCCAGTGCTTCGACAGCCGCTTTGGTGAGCACCAGAGTGTCACGCTTGAGGATGTCATAAACGTTTGCACCCATCGACGGCAGGATATCCAGACCTTCGATGTTGCGCGACGCCTTCAGGAACCCTTCGTTCACGGTCGCCCCGTCGATGACCAGAGCGCGTTTCCAACCCAGGTTTGCAACCTGCTTGGCCAGAGCGGCGGTCTTGCCTTCGGCTTCGGCGTTCTCGATCACGACCAGTTCACCAGCTGCCATTTTGGCAGACAGCGCGTGGCGCAGACCAAGTTTACGGAACTTTTTCGGCAGGTCATGACCATGCGAACGCACGACCGGACCTTTGTAAACGCCACCACCCCGGAAGATCGGTGCCGAACGGGCGCCGTGGCGTGCGCCACCGGTGCCTTTTTGGCGATAGATCTTCTTGGTCGAGTAGGACACTTCCGAGCGGGTCTTGACCTTGTGGGTGCCAGCCTGCGCGTTGTTACGCTGCCAACGGACCACACGGTGCAGGATGTCCGCGCGCGGCTCCAGGCCGAACAGGTCCGCATCCAGCTCGATGTTGCCGGCTTTGCCGCCGTCCAGTTTGATTACATCAAGTTTCATGCTTCACCACCTTCCGCGGGAGCTTCTTCCGCAGGTGCTTCGGTTGCAGCCGATTTCACAGCAGCCGGGAAAGGCAGGCCTTCCGGTGCTTTCTTCTTGACGGCGTCCTTGACGGTAACCCAACCGGATTTCGGTCCGGGAACGGCGCCTTTGATGAAGACCAGACCACGGTCGGCGTCGGTTTTGACGACTTCCAGGTTCTGGGTGGTTACACGGGCAGCACCCATGTGACCGGCCATCTTTTTGCCTTTGAAAACCTTGCCCGGATCCTGACACTGGCCAGTTGAACCGTGCGAACGGTGGCTGATCGAAACACCGTGTGAGGCGCGAAGACCACCGAAGTTCCAGCGCTTCATTGCACCGGCAAAGCCTTTACCGATCGAAGTACCCGAAACGTCAACTTTCTGACCTTCCAGGAAATGTTCTGCCGAAATCTCGGCACCCACTTCGATCAGGCCATCTTCAGAGACACGGAACTCGACCAGCTTACGCTTGGGTTCAACCTTGGCAGCGGCATAGTGACCGCGCATGGCTTTCGAGGTGCGTTTTGCCTTGGCAGCACCGGCACCCAGCTGAACAGCAGTATAGCCGTCCTTCTCGTCCGTGCGCTGTGCAACAACCTGCAGGTTGTCCAGGTGAAGAACGGTCACAGGGATCTGCTTGCCGTCTTCCATGAACAGGCGGGTCATGCCGACTTTTTTTGCGATAATACCAGAGCGCATAATCTATACCCTCCGATCTTACGACTGCAGCTTGATCTCGACGTCCACACCAGCAGCGAGGTCGAGCTTCATCAGCGCGTCAACGGTCTGGGGGGTCGGATCAACGATGTCGAGCAGACGCTTGTGCGTACGGATCTCGAACTGGTCGCGGGATTTCTTGTCAACGTGAGGACCACGGAGAACCGTGAACTTCTCGATCTTGTTCGGCAGCGGGATCGGGCCGCGCACGTTCGCGCCGGTCCGCTTGGCAGTGTTGACGATCTCTTGCGTGCTGGCATCCAGAACGCGATAGTCAAATGCCTTCAGCCGAATACGGATATTTTGGCTTTGCATAATAACAGCCTTTTATCAGGCGTTGAGGTTGAGAGGAGGACAAGCGCGCATCGCCAACCCTCATCGAACCCAAAAGGCGGGAATCACCCCGCCTTGATGTTCTTATAGAGAACTCGCGCGATCTACAGGGGTGTGAGGGGTTTGGCAAGGGGGGAAGTTCAAACAAGTCGAATGCGCGCACCTGGCTCATACCCTATGCGTAGATTTTCTGAATTTGGGTGTCGTGACAAGATCAACTCAATCTAAAATGGTCCACCAGATTCCTGTACTGAATGCTTAGGGATTTTCTTGGACAGACACAAAAAGCCAAAGCAAGATAATTGCCCCAAACGGGTTGATAAACAGTGCTGCCACCTGCCAAAGTAATCGATCTTGTCCGCGCCGCTCTGCCATATCCCCCACTAGCGCAAACAGTTGCCAGATCGCCCAGAGCAAAAAGGCCAGAAACAAGAGGATGAATATTGCTTCCATCGTGTGTCTTCACTCTGCCCTTGTTCGTAACGTTCGATATGTCATCAGTGCAACTGAGGCGATACATGTTTCTAACTTCAAATTGGTTGAGGCTTGCACGACCTCTTTCAGATTTGTGGGCGCAGAGTAACCTCATCTCGATCCGAACCTCTGGAAAGGCCGTCCTTTGAGGAGCGGCCACTTTCACGGATAGCGAAAAGCGGGGCGTCTCCCAGCGCGATAGACTCAACGCCTTCGCGGACAACACAACTCGCGTTGCATGCGGAAAGATGCCCTTAGACTATGTCTTGGCTACCCGTGCCGCCATACGAGACAGTCTGGTATCCTGATAGTCGAACACTGAGCTTTCGAATGGGGCAAAAATGGCATCGCAATCGGTCGCTTCTGCAGACGGTGGCCTGACGAATTCGTGTAGCTCAAACCCGTGATCTGCCATCGCGGCGACAAAATCGCTGAACCTATAACCGCCGTGATACCGACGCCGTACAGAGACTTCAGCCAATACAAAGGTGCATTTTTTCAGCATCTCCGATGCACCTTTAATAACCTCGATTTCAAAACCTTCCGTGTCGATTTTCAATCCGAAAGGTTCCTTGTAGGAAGACGCAATCTCATCCAGTGTTTTTACCGGGACTTGTCGCTCTTCAACTTGCGAGGTGTGCTGGATTGCCGCTTCGTCAAACTCCTGCATCGTTGCCCGTGTGCCGAGCCAACGATCGCCAACTGTTGGAATTCGAAGAGTCGTCTGTCCGCTTTCGGCACCAACTCCGCAAGCATGGAAATCAAAATCGATCTTGTCTCCCCAGTTTTTCCGTACTTTGGTTTCGTAATCCGAAATGGGCTCGACCAACACAAACTTGGCTGCGGGGAAAGCCTCGTACAAATGCTCGGTTCCCGAGGCCACCCCGACATCGAATACTGTCTCGACCTCAAAACCCAGATTACCGATATAGGCACCCGTCTCCTTCATTGGCGAAACCTGATATCCTCGCCGCTTCAGGCGTTTGGACAGTCGTTCTACGGTTTCGTCCATGTCGAAGTATCCTTCTTGCGGTTTCGCCCGATGCAATCCACTGAAACCAACTAGAGAGCACTTCAACGGCAAAAGCGCAATCTGGTATACTGTGTCGCTGGCAAGCTAGCCTAGGCGCGGCAAAATGCTATCGACCCGCCCCGTCCCCGACCAGTTCAACTTTTCTGAAAGTTACTCAAGCGGTTTCCGTTTGCCATGCGGGGCATCTTATGACCATGAACGCGTGCATCAAACAGGAAACAGCGAGATCACTCCAATGATAGAACGCATCGAAACCGGCGAGAGATCGTCCAAAATCGTTAAACATAATGGTGTGGCCTATTTGACCGGGCAAGTCGCCGAAGGTGATACCATTCAGGAACAGGTGCGTATTTGCCTTGGGAAAATTGACGACCTGCTAGAGCGCGCAGGTTCATCACGGGAAAAAATGCTGCGTGTGACCATCTGGCTGGCCGATATGAAGGACTTTGCTGGTTTGAACGAGGTCTGGAATGCTTGGGTTCCTGCAGGATACGCACCTGCGAGGGCGTGTGGCGAAGCAAAACTAGCGCGGCCCGAACTGAAGGTGGAATTCATAGTGGACGCCGCATACGACTGAAGCATGCTGCTTCTTTAGGAATTCCCCCGTCTTGAACTACCAAATTCAAACAGAAAAAGCCCGCCCCCGTTTGGGGCGGGCTTTTTTTGTTTCGACGGTTAGGTCTGAGACTATTCGACGAAC
>NZ_JBXWMQ010000018.1:0-71312 GCF_059609905.1 Ruegeria sp. YTSA226 | reverse complement strand
CATAATGGCTTCGATGAACCAGAAATCCTCCGTTGCTCAAACCCTAAATCTATCCGGTAGGTGCTGACGTCAGACAGTCCAAATTGACTGATGCCGCGCGAAGCTCCAATGACAGCGATGCGCAGTATGCGGACTTTGCAAAGTCTTTGGTACGGGTCGCAACAGAAGCCTATTTTCACAGTATTGAACAAGTGCCCATTCTGTGGAGAACTCTGTTGTGTTCTCCTATTTCAATGTCGCGCTGATACTGACAATTGTTCAAACGGTTATTGTGCCCTGAGAAGAGTTTCAGAAGGGCTTTCACCAAACAATTCACGATAATTCTTAGCGAAACGTCCAAAGCTTACAAATCCGTATTTCAGTGCGGCCTGCTTGACAGATTGAGGTGGGTCAGAAGGATCTGACAGCCACTCTTTGGCACCAGTCAGTCGCAACTTATAAATGAACTGCATAGGAGTAATTCCATAAACTCCGTCAAACGCTTGATATAAGGTAGTTCTTCCTACTCCGGCGCCTTCACACAGGGTAGCCAAATTAACATCTTCATATCTGTTCTTTCGCGCGAATTGGAGAGCTCGACCCACAGTCTTAAAATCGGGGCTTGGAAGCAAATTCTTGTAGGCCTTCTTAGGCACGCATTCGAGAAGAAATTCGCCTAGAAAGGAAAACATATCTTTTTCATGTGTTGGTGGCATGAACAAACCGCCAGTGAAGTCTCTATGGAATTTAGTGACGGAAAACATGCGTGTTATGCGGGATTTAAGTTGGTGTAGTTGAATGTCGTGGAGTTGCAGTAGCACGTGGTTCGGGTCGATCTCGATGAAATTGGATCCAGCAATGCGGTGAATCGCTTCGATCAACCGCGTTCTGCGTATTGCAAGCATAATGGATGTACGGTTGCTAGCGCTGGTAGTGAACTCAACTCTGCCATCAAGCAGGAACACATCTCCTGGTGCTGCTTCCCAACCATCCAGTTTGTAGGTTCCTTGCCAAGTGATTGGCAGGACAAGCCCGACCCAGTCTTTTGCAGCGAGCATTCTCCAAACTGTATTGGCATCACATTTGACCTTTGAGAGGACAGCGTCGGCGCCAAATACCATCTCTGCACGCAACCCAAGCGGCCCACCACCCAGTTGAACCAACTCGGTCTCTCTGACCGGGAAGTCATTCATATAGGTGTGAAAAGTCGTTTTAGGTGACCACATTGCAATCAAAAATCTTTCAGACTCTCGGCGGTTATTCTGAAGAGTGTAATTCACGAACTTTAGTTGTCCCAACATTAATGCAAACTCGAAGTCGCAAAAATTTTAAGCAACGGAAGAATCGAACACTGAATCCTCTTTGATGAGAACATCTTTCGTGGAAGCATCGCTAACCAAGCGGGTTAAAACCATTTAAATGCAGGAGCTTAAACAACTTTCTCCGAGGGCTTACGAGAGCTCGGTTCTCTCGCCATTGGAGCAAATAGGCAAAGAAAAGGCGGGGGAGTTCCCCTGATGGGAGGCAAGAATGAACAAGAAACCATTAATTTCAGCAATAGGGCTTTCTCTTCTGTTAGCGCCATTTGCTTACGCCCAATCCTTTGACATCGTAATAAAAAATGGCCGCGTAATGGACCCCGAAACGGGTTTCGACGCTACGGCCAATGTTGGAATCAACAACGGCTTTGTTACTGAAATAAGCACTGACAACTTGGAAGGCATTAGAGAGATTGATGCCTCCGGACATGTGGTTGCGCCAGGGTTCATAGATTATCATTCACACGGTCAGGACCTGTTTGCCCAACGCCTATACGCTCGTGATGGCGTAACAACTCCCATGGATTTGGAAATCGGTCAGTACCCAATAAGCAGCTACTACGACTATTGGGATGGAAAATCGATTGTAAACTATGGCGCCAATGTATCCCATGCTTTCGCCAGATTGGCTGTTCTGGATGGATTGGACCCCGGGGGAAGGGTTTTTTACGAAGGTTCGGCCACACGCGCGATGGATGACGGTCAGCAGTGGAAAACGAAGCTGTATGATCCCCTGGACGAGGCCGCAATTTTGGAGGCGGTTGAAAAAGGATTGCAGCAGGGTGGTATCGGGATTGCATACCCGATTGGGTACTACACCGTTGTTGGAAGTCCGGAGGTCATGGCCGTTACTTCTCTCGCGGCAAAGTATGATCTCCCGATAACAACACACGTTCGGTATCTCTCTCAAATTCCACCCAGCGGTTTCATGGGTATTACCGAAATGCTGACAATTGCCAGGGAAAACAACGTTCCGCTGCTGGTTCACCACGTCCCAAGCAATTGCCTTGGCTTGACGGAGAAGTGTTTGGATTTAATCGACAACGCACGTGCGCAAGGGCAGAAAGTCATCGGTGAATTCTATCCGTATAATTACGCAGGAACCTACGTGGATGCAGACTACAACAAGCCCGGATACAAGGAGCGATTGGGCGTTGAAGCGTCAGACTACATTGTAACAGAAACTGGAGAGCCGCTGACCGACGAAGAGTTTGACCGACTGCGGACAGAAGCGCCCGAAACACAGTTGCTAATGTACACAATGAAAGACGAGTACATCATGGAGGCGATGACCAGGCCTGGTGTAATCGTTGGTTCAGACGCGATGCCCTACATAGTCGACGGCGGGCTGAATGGTGATTTCGAGACGCCGTACGGTGCGGGCGCCGGGCACGCTCGGGGTGCTGGTACTCATGCAAAAGTACTCCGCATGGCGCGGGAAACTGGCGCCATCTCGCTGATGGACGCACTTTCTAAGATGACCTACGAGCCAGCGGCTTTTCTGGAGGACCACGTCCCGCAGATGAAACTTCGCGGGCGCATTCAGGAGGGCTCAGTCGCGGATATTACAATTTTCGATCCGGAAAACGTGACCGATAATTCCGGGCCGGAAAACGGGAAAAACTCTCTCCCATCGACAGGTATTCCCTATGTGATAGTCAATGGCACCATCGTTGTGGACGACTCAGTGGTTCAGAATGTCCCGGCCGGCGTCCCGATTAGAGGCAAGGTGAGCCAGTAGCCATAGCCGGTATACCCGACTCAAAACAACAAATGTCACACCTCATCAAGCTCCATGGCGCCGCTTAACCGAAAAATCTTTGACCGGTAGAGAGCCCTCCAAATCAAGGAGAACATCATGACTTGCAACAGATTATTCGGAGCAATTTTTTACACGGCCTCGATCTTTGGAGCCACAGCGAACGCGCAAGATAGCTCTGTACTCATTACGAATGTTGATGTTTTTGACGGCGTAAATGAAACGCTCATAGAAAATGTGAACGTCCTCATCGACGGCAATATTATCTCAAAGATTTCGCAAGAAGAACTTTCGGAAAACGACGGCCTGGTTGTTGAGGGCAATGGGCACACACTGATGCCCGGCATCATTGAGGGGCACTCTCATCTAGCTTTATCCGGGATAACGTTCGCTGACGTGCTTTTCGAGTTGCCAGGTTACCAATCCATCCGTTCTGTCGATACCGCTCGAGACATGCTGATGAATGGTGTGACCACAGCACGCGATATGGCCGGTGAGGTTTTTAGCCTCAAGCGTGCGATTGACGAGGGTTCTATTGTCGGACCTCGTATTTACCCGTCAGGTTCAATGATATCTCAAACAAGCGGCCATTCGGATTTCAGAGTCAGGAACGAGCGCAACCCATTGCTGGGTGGAGAGCCGCCAATCACTGACTTAACGGGAAACAGTACACTGGTAGATGGGGTCCCAAAGGTGCTCGCCGCGACACGCGAACAACTGCGGCTTGGAGCATCACAGGTCAAACTTGCTATTGGCGGCTCAGTTAGCGGACCCAACGACCCATTAGACACAACGCAGTTTACGTTTGAAGAAATCCAAGCAGCCACAGCAGCCGCGGAAAACTGGGGAACTTACGTTACCGTACACGGCTACACTCCTCGAGCCGTTAATCAAGCAATTGATGCCGGAATTAAGGTGGTCGAGCATGGTCAACTTCTCGACAAGCCAACATTGGAGAGGATGGCGAAAGATGGGATCTGGTTGAGTATTCAACCGTTTACGCTATGCAGCGAGCCTGGACTGAATGATGCACAGAACGCAAAACAAGCTATTGTGTGCCAAGGTACGGGATCAGTCTATGAGTGGATCAAGGGGCTTCCTGAACTAAAGGTCGTCCACGGAACCGACATCTTTATCAGCCCTGGGCCAGGAATTGGTGTCAGTGAGCAGGTCGAACAGATGGAACGGCTGCTGGACTGGTTTACGCCCTACGAAATACTGAAAATGTCGACCGGTAACTTTACAGAGTTGCTCCAGCTTTCCGGGCCAAGAAACCCATACCCAGGTGTGATCGGGCGCGTTGAAGAAGGCGCGTTGGCAGACTTGTTGCTAGTCGACGGCAATCCTCTCGAAGACCTAAGCGCAGTGACGGATCGCGAAAACATCAAAATCATCATGAAAGACGGGGTGATCTACAAAAACACTCTCGAGTGAAGGTGTTGTACGCAATCGGAAGGGATGAAAAGTGAATTTTCTCGAACCCAAAAGTCTATCACAACTTACACTATCTACCCTCGCCGCAGCGACACTTACAGCATCCACGGCAGCTGCTGAGGAAGATTGGCAATGGGGTGCCCAACTCTACTTCTGGGGAGCGTCCGTTGGCGGAGAAACCACAACTGGTGGCAATGTCGATATCAGCATAGACAAGATTATCGAGGACCTGAATTTTGGTGTCATGGGCACTCTCGTCGCGCGAAACGACCGATTGTCTTTGATAGCTGACGTCATCTATCTTGATGTAGATGAGTCTGATAGCACTTCCGTCAACTTGGGCGGAGCAAGTGTTCCAGTTACTGCGGATATTGGTCTCAAAGGCTTCATAACCACACTTGGAGCCGGCTACCGCGTGCTTGAGACTAGTGGTGGGTCGCTTGATATCACCGGGGGTGCAAGGGCCTTGTATTTAGACGGCGACGTGAGTGTTAGTGGACTTGGCGCTCCAATCGCCGAGTCGGAATCTGGCACAAACTGGGATGCGGTTATTGGCTTCAGAGGTGAGACAAATATCAATGAGGATTGGTATGTCAGCTACTACGCAGACATCGGCACCGGCGACAGTGATCTAACGTGGCAAGCAGCGGCAGCCATTAACTACAGGTTAAATTCCGTCGACCTAACCGTCGGCTACCGATACTTGGACTGGGACTTAGGCGAATTTGGACCTTTCAGTGAAGTTACCCTTTCCGGCGCATTTTTGGGAGTAAAAGTACCTTTCTAACGTTGCGGTACGTAAAAGTTGAGCCCCGCGAAACTCGAATGGTTCGACTTAAAAATCTGAACGGAAGGGATTAGCCGGATGCCAAGATTCTCGATGCGCGGAGCCGCAATGGCTTTTCTTACATTCGCTTTCTTCTTTGCGGCAGTGCCGTTGCTGGCCGCAGAAGATAACCTTGTTTCGTGGGATGCCCTTGTGCCCTCGGTAGAGCCTTATGACGACCCGTTTCTGGAAATGAAGTACGAGCATAAGTCCGACCTGCGGAAAATTCTGCTTGACCAAATTGCCAAGGAACAAGGCCAAAATGACCCCGAAGCTAGCAAAGCAGCCGAGCAGGCCCGCAACAGGTTAGATGCAGCTGGGCTCAATGCCGACCAGCTTTTGGAACAGCGTCTAGTTGTCATGGAGCGGCGCGAAGAAGAATCAACAGGTGTAACCACCAGACTCCTAGGTGCAGAACTGACTTTGGACGGCTATGCGCTGCCACTGTCTGTCACGGCGGGAAAAGTTTATGAATTCCTTCTGGTGCCTTGGATAGGCGCTTGTATCCACACTCCGCCTCCGCTGCCAAACCAGATCGTCCATGTGTCGGTCCCAAAAGGTTTGATTCTAGAAAACCGGTTTCAAAGCATTCGTTTGTCCGGCGTTCTGCGGCACGAGCCTGGGGTACATCAACTGTTCCTCATCGACGGATCTACTGACATCCCTGTGTCATACAGTATGGCAAACGTCACAATATCAGGTACGCCGCAGAATATCGTTGCATCATCAATGTCGGATCTGCCTGTTCTGGACCGCGCGCAGGTATGGGTAAACAGCCTTTTCACAACGGCCATGACGTCTATCCGGAACGGAGACACAACCGGGGCATTGTTTACAGCCTTATTTCTCGCCTTCGGATACGGCGCTTTACACACCTTGGGCCCGGGGCACGGTAAAGCGGTCGTTATTTCCTATTTTGTCGGCTCTGGCGGTAGCCTGCGGCGCGGACTCGTGATGGGCTTCCGTATAGCAATAATTCACGTTGTTTCGGCCGTGGTAGTTGTATTCTTGTTGGATTTCGCCGTACGTCAAACCACTGGCGCAGCACCTTCAGACTATCGAGCCATTCGCCTAATCAGTTACGGGCTAATTATTGCGATTGGTGTGTTCATGCTATGGAAAGCGCTTTCAGCAACGCGGTTTGCGTTGAAAGCTGGGGATCTCGGAGCCCCGGCACATGATCACGATCACCACGGTCACCATGTTCGCGGATGCGCCGCCTGCGCCGCGAGCACCGCTCCAGCGGGCAGCGTTTGGATCGCGGCTGCTGTCGGTATTGTACCGTGCACCGGCGCTTTAATTGTCATGCTTTTTGGGCTTGCAAACGACTTAATCGTACCAGCAATTCTGATGGTTTGCGCAATATCACTGGGCATGGCTATGGCAATGTCAGCCATTGGCATTGCTGCCCTTTGGGGCCGCAGCTGGGCCTATGGCCGCTTTGACATGACGGATAAGCGGCGACAAACCTTCGAACTGAGTACGCGCTTGGTAGGTGCCATTTGTGTTCTTGCAATCGGCGTGACCCTATTCTGGATCAACTACAAGCATTCACCCGCTGCGACTTTGCCTCAAGCAGAGTTGGCTTCAAGCTTTTATTAGCGAGAGTTTTGTAAATTGACGACGGCAGGTTTACTCGCCCCGCTTCTATTGATCTTGATCTGGCGAGCGGTACGTCGAGCTAGAAGAATTCAACATGTTCTGACAGCTCACCTGTGGATTTTCGCAATTTGGAGAAAAAGCGTTCCACACATATTTGCTCTCGGTATCAAAATGAATCGAATTAGCAGATTTTTTTCAGTCACAGACACCATGAAACGATTTGTTTCTGTCAAACTTGAGAGTTCGCAGACCAAGGACCTGTCGAAAGCAACATGTAACCTTGAGCTAAGCAGTCGGCTAAAATCCTTTTTCGTGGCTTCATTATTGTTGGTTTTACCTTCAACCCTGTGGGCCTTGGATCCCGCTAACCGAGCCGTGAGGATTACTGATGATGTAGCAACTGACTCCGACGTGGGCGTTCGAAGTGGAGATTTTATAGCTGCACCTATTCCGTTTTCGAACGAAACGATAGGAAGTGGCGCAACACTTGGCGCTGGATACCTGTTTGCCCTCCCAGGATCAAAGACTTCCGGTATTGGTGCCGGATACTTCGGAACGAATGAGGGATCCTCTGGATATGGAATCGGAGGAACGGTTAACTTCAATCAAGGGAGATGGACTGTAGGTGCAATTTATGTAGATGCCGATTTGAATTACGATCTACCGATATCCGGCAGCTTTGAACTACCTTTAACGCAGTCAGTTGATGGTTATGCCATTCGTATGGAGTATGGTTTCACAGACACGACGAAAATCGGGTTTGGATATGCTTTTGCGGATTCTCAGTTGTCACTCAACTCCGATTTCATCCGCCAACTCCCAGATTTTCTCCAACCCGATTTGCATATCCTATTGAAAAGGCTGACATTCGATGTTGTGCACGACACAAGGGACGATACATTTTATCCAAGTTCAGGACTGTTGGTGACCGGCAACTTCTCGTATGGCGATGTTACAGACAAAATTCTCAATGATAGACTGACAATAAGTGACAGAAACTACGGCAAAGGTGTCTTGTCTTTGGCGTCCTACAATCCGGTGGGACGGAAAGGCGTTATCGCTTGGCGGGCGGTAATGTGCGGTGCAGCTAAAGAAGCTCCATTCTTTGATGGGTGTGGTGTCGGGTTTGTCGACGGGTTGAGGGGGTTTTCTGCATTTGATGCTCTCGCTGACTGGTCGACATCCGCACAGATCGAATACCGTGGCCGCCTCTCTCAGCGTTTCGGATATGTCTTGTTCGCAGGAGCAGGTGGCGGTGGATCAGGTTTGGATTCCTTGTCATTTGACCGAGGTGGTGCCGGGTATGGTGCAGGCTTGCGTTATCGGTTGTCGAAGCAGAACAGGCTCGACTACTCTATCGACTACGCCTTCAATGACGATGGTGATGGCTTACTCTATCTATATATCGGCCAGCGTTTCTGAGACGAAAATGAAATCTGGGGCAAATGAGAAATTGTTTCAAGTAAACGGCTTTAACTGTCTTGGCTCTTGCTCCAAAAATTGGTTCCCGCCCGTGTCATCGCAAAAGTCAAGGTAAGCTTAGAAGATTCCGATGTCTAATCCATCCGATGTTTTGACGGCAGAGTCACCACAACTCGTCCTCGCCTTTGCGGCCGTCGTTTTTCTTCTTGTTTGGCGGCTTGCGTTGCTAAGCCCACACATTCGAAATTTCGCGCGCGTTCATCTTTGGCCAGCAGCCATACTCGACATGTTCCTCCTGCCAGCTGGGGCACTTGGACTTTATGAGTTAACTGCCGCCCTGTCAGAAATCGGTGAGTCATTCTACTGGACGCGACATGTCCTGACACTATCCGAACTCCTAGTGTACCTCGCTGTCGCATCCAGTCTCGCAAGGCTGGTTGAAACCTGGGTTCGATATCACACGTACAGTGGCCACTCTGGCCAACACTCGCATCTTACACTGACAATTCTCTATGCACTCTTTTGGCTCATCGGCGTTTTGGTCTTTCTTGCAGTCAAGGATATAGCACCAACCGAGCTGTATTTGTCGACAGGGGCTGTTGCCGCAGTTTGCGCTTTTGCAATGCAACAAACTCTTGGTGACTTTTTTGCCGGGATAGCCGTGGGAATGGAACGGTCTTTCAAAATCGGCGATTGGCTGCGGTTCGATGATGGAACGGAAGGCAAAGTCATCGACATCAATTGGCGCTCTACCCAGTTAAGGGGATGGAGCGGAGGAACTTATGTCATTCCAAATGGACAGCTGTCACGACAGCGTTTTTTGAACCTTCACGGTCAAAACAGCCCATATGCGGAAGTGTTCGAAGTACAAATTTCCAGCAAAGCAGACCCTACCACCATAGTTAATCTGCTTTCGGATGCGGTTGGAAAGTGTAGCACGGTCATGAAATCACCACAGCCGTCAATTCGCTTGAAGAACGGATCAAGCCAGCCCTACATCTACTATGCATGGGTATTTTTCCCTAACTATCCCAGCATGTTCCAAGGCCGGGAGGAGTTGTACACAAACATCCATGAAGCGCTGCTGAACGCCGGATTGGAAGTATCTGCGGATGTTTACGAAATCAAGAGCAACAAAGTATCGAACAAAGACTAATCGTTCTCCCGCAGCACCTTTTGTTATTCATCCGATCTTCGAACACTCGAATACACTTAGCAGTTCCACCGCTTTTTGTCGGATGTCAGGAACGGCGTCGCTAGATTGGTGTTAGACGGGTCATGTGTGGCTTCGTGCATAATCCCCCTCTAAGCGACTTTCGGATACGCAGCCGTTCAGGCAAAGGACCTGATCGACAACCAGCTAAAGAGCGGAATTATCATTGATTTTGGGCGAGCTGGATGGCGTTAAAATTTCGGATTTAACCTTGAAACAGAAATGGGAGGTCACTTTGACCTCCCATCAACATTTTACCACAAGGCCTTGAACGGAACGTGCAACACTTTTCCGTTTTCCAATCCTTAGTTGCCAGCGTGGTGGTTGTACGCTCCAAGCAGGATTTCTGCGCGCGAATTTCCTATTGTATTTTCGAGGCCCGTGCTTCGCCCGCCAGAGACACGTATTCGCGCACCGCAATGATATCTTCTGGCGAGGTTAAGTGCCCAGCCTTTAGAAGGTCGGCAAGCAGCTTGGCTTGGCTCCAGTCTTCACGGCCTCCGAATTGACGAGCAACAACCGGGGCAATCGATGGTTCATTGTGCAACAACGTCGCAACAGCGCCTCGAACAACATTTTGCGTTTCTTCATCCCCGGAAAGACTGTGAATTGCGAATGCCTCAACAATCAGTTCCCGGTTTTCAAGCGGAAGTGTCACATCTGCCAAGTAGCGCATCGACAACTCAGTAGCGGCGCTTGGCCCACCATGCTCTACAAAAGCGGTAGCGAAGGCACCGAAGGCAGGACCCGGCCTTGCTGAATAGACTTTAAGCCCTGCTTGCAACGGCCGTTGGACGTCACTGTCTTTAGAAAGACCAAGTAGAAGAACCTGTATCGGTAAGAGTGTCGGATCAGAGACGGCATACAATCCAGAGGTGATCGCTTCCGCTGGGATGCTCAGTCCAAGATTTTTCAACGTCCCATATTCCACACGGTCAAGTTCACGAAGCGCCAACTGGTGAATACGAATCTCGGTGTGGCCCAACAATGCGCCAAAAAAAACTAACCGGTCATTCTCATCCCCTCCACGCCAGTCCTCAATTCGTGCGATGATTTGATCAAAGACTGCGATCAATTCTCCGTCGACAAGTGCAAGTCTTGTCCAAGCACCGTACTTCTCTCGCCCGAAAATTGCGTAAGCGTTCGGATTTTTTCCAAGCCTCTGAATTGCGGTTGCGTCCACGCGGTGAGGGATATCAATATCTTCGGGCGTTGCGCCAATTGCTGCAATCGGATCATACCGCAACGGATCATTTGGATCTTCGATAACAGGAACTGCCAGTGCAATTTCCTGACTGCGTAGTAACTTGTCCACCACCGTGTCTTGCGGGATGTAATTATGAAATGCACAGGCGTACACAGTCGTAGCGGCCATGACGACGGACAACGCTGCACCTGATAGGGCTGCAATAAACAGACGTTTTATCATCTTGACCTCCCAAGAATGATTTTGTTTGTCATGAGGCGATCCAATCACGCCGCGTTGGTCTCTTTGCCTTCCAGCCAGGTTCCACTTACTTCGATGTTTTCTATTTGCATTGGGTCAACAGAAGTCGGGTCGTCTTCAAGAACCGTGAGATCAGCGTATTTCCCAACTTCCAAACTCCCCGCAATGTCATCCATATGCAGTTGCCAGGCCGCATGCGTCGTTACACCTTTAAGTGCTTCTTCTACTGGAATACGCTGGTCGGGCGCGAAGACTTCCCCACCGTCTGCCATGACTCTGGTCACCATGTCTTGGACGCAACGCAGAGGACCTAACGGCGATACCGAGTAATCGCTGTGCATTGAGAACGGGATGTCTTTTTCAACGGCCGTGGCGGCGGCATCGTAGTACTCGACCCTTTCTGGACCAAGTAGATTATCTCGGAACGCCTTGCCCCACCATCGAATATGGCCGGACAGGTAAGTTGGCGAAACACCAAGTTCCTTCATCTTGTCGTACTGCTCAGGATGGCCGACGCTGCAATGCTCAATCCGGTGCCGATGATCGTCGCGCGGGTTCTCCGCCAATACCTGTTCGTACACGCGTAGCACGAGATCTATAGCCGCATCCCCGTTGCCATGAACGGCAAGAGAAAAACCATCCCCATGTGCCCGTTTGACCACCTCGTAAAGTTGATCTTCCGTGTAGTTCAGTGCTCCACGGCTATCCGTGCCAAGATAGGGCTCGCGCAAGTAAGAGCTATAGGCCTGCGTTGCGCCATCTGACCACGCCTTCATCTTGGCAACGCGCATCTTGTCGTCGCCGTAGCCCATTCCGATTCCGTTTTCGGCCCAGTCGTCCATCAGGGTTGAAACAAGAAAGGCGCGCGTCCGCACCGGCGCGCGATCCTTGATGCGCTCAAATAATCTGAGGTCTTCGATCCCTTTGTTTTGACCGACGCTTGGATCACCAAAGGTGGTAATTCCGACCTTGGCACCCGAGTTGAAAAAACGGAGTGTTCGCGCCTCCATATCCTCATCGGTCAGTTGTTGGGCAGCGTTTAGAAACGGGCCAAAAGTCGGGAGCTCTTCCAAGCGACCAGTGAGTTCCCCTTTGTCGTTTTTTACGTAGCGAGCCGCGACTGGGTCCGGAGTGTTCTCGTCGATTCCAACGATTTTGAAGGCAAGTGAATTAGCATAAGCTGCATGACCACTTCCTTCCAGCAACAAGAACGGGTTGTTGGGGGCGATGCGGTCCATATCTTCAAGAGTGAACTGTCGCCCGCCGGGGGTCACGACGCCGTCATAATCAGCGGCCAGAAGCCAGTCGCCTTCTTTCAACTTGGCGGCACCTTCGTTCAGTTTTTGCATTACCTCGTCGAAACTGGCTACTTCAGTCGGACTGATAATAATGAAGTCGTCCTTGACCACCGAATATGAATGCGCGTGGCTGTCGATCATGCCAGGCATTAGAGTTCTGCCGTCAAGATCAATGATGCGTGTCGTGCTGGAAGTCAGCGCGTCGATTTCATCTTGGCTGCCAACAGCGATGATCCGCCCATCGCGGACTGCCAGCGCTTCAGCCTTTGGGTTGGAGGTGTCCATCGTAAGGATATTACCACCACTGAAAATCACGTCCGCTGCATCAGATTGGGCAATAGCTGTTCGATAGGGAAGCATAAGAGCCCCCGCAACGGCAAGCGACCCGGTTTTCAATACATAACGCCTGTCTGGCCGGAAAGCTGATTTGTAAGGAAGCAATGGGGCTTTCATACTATTTCTCCTTATATTTCTATAATTTTTCGATGTTCTTGGTGCGCAATCGACCCATTCTGCTTGGAGTGTGAAGTGATGAAGACACCTCTAATCCGCGAGATCGCGGCATTTTTTCACCTAACGGATTGCAAAAAATCTGGCTCCGAAATCCTTTGTTCGGCAGCCTCAATCCGCTTCGCTTTCGACAATAATCGGGAACAGCTTATTTGGTTGGGCGAAATTCTCGCGATGAAATAGTATTCAATTTATCCGGTGTACTAATTTTTTAAGACCGCGCACTAAGTTTGGCCCTATGGGTTTCACGCATCTTGGAGAGTTCTTATGCAGTTGCGACCGTTAAAGAGTTTTGCACAACACTTCGCGAATGCGCCGGTTCGAGAGACAGAACTTGTACAGCTGGGTCCAGGCGACATCAATTTAAAGGACTGTTGGATCTACGGAGAAAACAGCTTTGTAAATACCGCGTCCAGTAAAGCCCGGTCTTCTTGGACAGTGCTCGGAAGGCAGGATTTGATGGCACTAATGTTGCCACTTTCTTGGGACGGGGATTACCGCGTAAATGGTTGGTACTCCGATCCAGGTGATGTCTATCTGCTCGACGGGGAGGACGAATACTGCAACGTGGGTCAGGATCGGAAAGTGCTGTTCATTGCTTTCGAGCGCCGCCGAATGACGAGAGAAGTCGCTTCCTTAAGCAGGCGCACCTACGATGAGCTACCCCGAGGGCACAACAAGTTTCAAATTGGTCTAGCGGCGGCTGAGAATCTATCAAAGATCGCTGGCCGAGCTTTCCAAAATGCTTCACCTCTTGATCAAGGGGGGCGGCGATTTGGAATGAGCCGCGGAGTAGAAAGCGAATTTTTTGCTCAGATCGCGCAATGGATATTGTCGTTGAACCTGCATTCCAATTGTACACATGTTCTAGACAAGGCAGCTTTCAAGAATGTTAGGTTGGCGCGGGGCGCTATCACACGTACCCCTGCGGACCAACTAACGATCTCAACTCTGTGTCGAGTTGCTGGTGTGGGGCGAAGCCAACTTCACGAGAACTTTGTCGAGATTTTTGGTGAATCGCCTTGGCAATACATATTGAAGCGACGTTTGACTTCTGTCCGAGAGCATCTCCTAGACGTTGTATCAACACCAAGGTCGGTCAAGGACACAGCACTCATGCATAGCTTCTTTTCTGGTGGCCACTTTGCGAAAGAATACCAATCAATGTTCGGAGAGCTACCGTCTGAGACATTAAAAAAGACACTGACCGAAAAATCTCAACTTTGATTAGATTGACCTCGGTTTTGCTTGTCTATTCGCGTTAGGCAGTGAAAATCAGCGAGGCGACTATTCAAGCCGGCGATGGCATTTCTTTTGAAACCATTTTGATTGGCCTGTAGGTTTGCCGGGACGTTTGGATTGTCCGCAACTCGGAATCTGCATAGCTTGTTTTGATGTCCGCTTTGGGCTGCGACCAGCCAATCATGCAAGCCGCAGAGAATGGCCGCATCGAGCCCAAATTTGCCGATGCTGCTTAGAGCACCAATGTCAGCGATGCGCAGAAAGCAGACTTTGCAAAGTCCGGTGCGCGGCCCGTCGAACCTGTCATTCGCTGCGTAAGCGAAATTTCACAATAGACAAATGCATAAAACGGGGACGAAGCAGACCTCAATGGGAACAGACCGAACTTTGGCACTAGTTTTTTTGCGCGGCATTTTCACGGCGCATTCCAGAACGCTGGCGTTTCGTATTCAGAAAACACCCAATGCCAGGCAGCATCCTGATTTTATCTATGACTTTCCTAAAAGAATTGCGTGTTCCCGTTCTATAACCTTTTCCCAGTCGCCTTGCGCTTTCAGACCGGTCGAAGAGTCTCCCATGAGCGAAGTGACCATTAGTCTTCCACGCGCTTTCGCTTCCTCTTTCGAGAAACCGGCCTGTTCAAACATCCAGGCGGCAAACTGGAAGCGTTTTCCGATGGTTCTTTGATACGCTTCTTGCACTTTTTCATCGGTTTTTGCCCAGACTGACACGGCGTGATCCGGCAAGGCGGCGTCCTCTTCAATGACCTTTTTCATGAGAAGAAGAATACGGTCTTCCGGGGGGCCGCCAAATGTCTTTGCCTTTGTGATCACGTTGTCAGTCAGTTCCTGCTCCCAATATCTGAGAACTTCATCCAAAAGCTCGTGGACGTTCTTGAAATGCCAGTAAAAGCTACCGCTTGTCAGGTTCAGCCGCTTTGCCATTGGCACGACCTTTATCGCGGCAACGCCGCCCTCGTTGAGTACTTTGTAGGCCAGCAATATCCAGTCTTCCTTGGTCGCGGCGTTTTTTGGTGAGTTTCGAGCGATAGATTCTGCCATTCAGATTACAGCATTCTTTATTTGACATAGAGCAGTCTACGGGCTTACCGTAGAGATGTCTATGGTGAACGAGGGGATCACAAATTCGTGTTCTCTTAAGAGGCTTCGTTTTGAAGGGGGGGGATCAATGAATAACTTAATGAAAACCGCAGCCGGCACATTTATGGCCTTAGGTATGACACTGGCGGGCACAGCCACGGCGCAAAACGCCTTGCCGACAGGTCGGAGTGCCAGTGCAATCGAAAACGGTGTTTATCCCGCGTCTTACTTTCCTAACACTGAAATCCTCGGAGAGGATGAGATGCGTATCACGGCATTGGGTACAGGGATGCCAAACCAAACCAAGGCCGCAGTTTCTATTTCGTTTTATGTGGAACTTGGGAATGGGGACGTCTTTCTGTTTGACGTAGGAACTGGCGCAACGGGAAACCTGTTTTCGCTGCGACCGGACTTTGCAAAGGTCGACAAGGTCTTCTTCAGCCATTTACATGTTGATCACGTTGGAGACTTCATGGGCCTCCACGTTGGGGGTTGGCTTTCGGGCAGATATACCCCGCTCCGCATCTTCGGCCCGTCCGGATCGGAAGATGAACTGGGCACTAAAGCCTATGTTGAAGGCATGTCCAAAGCCTATGCCTGGGACTTGGCCACGCGAACGGGCGCACTGCCGGACGAAGGAGCAAAGCTAGACGTCACCGAATTCGACTACATGCAGGAAAACGAGATCGTCTATCAGGAGAACGATGTCACGATCCGGTCCTGGCCTGCGATCCACAGCCTTGATGGTTCCGTGAGCTACTCTCTGGAATGGAATGGGCTGAAATACGTCTTTGGTGGCGATACTTACCCGAACAAGTGGTATGTCGAATATGCCAAAGGGGCAGACATCGCTTCTCATGAGGCTTTTCTTCCACCTGACGCTTTGGCCCCTTATTTTGGCTGGGACATGAAACAGGCAACGTATGTTGCCACGCGCGTTCACACTGAACCCGCGGCCTTTGGCAAAGTGATGTCCGCGGTCGAACCGCGCATGGCGCTGGGGTATCACTCTGTTCTTTCACCCGAAAACTATCAGGCAATTTTGGAAGGCGTCCGTTCGACCTACGATGGACCACTCACGCTCGCACGGGATCTTCAGGTGATCAACGTAACCAAGGACCAGATCGTTGTTCGGGAAGCGAGTGTTGACGACTATGCGTTGCCACCAGCTGTGAGCGACGAGTACATCAATGCCCCGCGTTCAAAAGAAAAAGAGCCGTCCGACAAAGTCAAAGCGGGCAAATGGGATGGTTACACGCCACCGCCAATGCCGGATCAATAACAACCCGGCAATCTGCAATCGTTTGACTGTAAAACTGGCTGTGCGAGACCCACAAGCATTAGGTTGTCGCCCGGACAAAGTTATCTGGTTGCCGAAGTGGCGGAGACTTGTGTGCTCAGAAACCGAATTGAGCATGTCACTAAGGACGATTTCAATTACCACCTCACGCATGGCGTATCCCCTCACTGCGATGCGCCATGCAGTCATCTAGGGAAGGGGAGGTTCCGATGGTATCCACAAAGTACGTGCTTGTATTGATCGCCTTCGCTTTCACTGTCATTGCCGGTAAGTTGTCTGCCCAATCCATAACGTTGAGCGAAGACGACGGCGATGAATGGCAGTACTCTTTAACGGCTTATGCCTTTGTTCCGCTTGAAACGTCGGGAACTTCGGAAATTGCTGATACCGAAGTCGAGCTGGACTTGGGAATAAGTGAAGTGTTCGAGGTATTGGATTTCACTTTGGCTGGGCGCGGTGAAGCCTGGCGGGGTGATTGGGGAGTGATCGCGGACTTCTATACTGTCAAACTTGGTCCGGGCGGTACACTTCAATCTCCTGGCGGTGGGTCTTTGGACGTTGGCATTGATATCGATCAACATTGGGTCAGTGTGCTGGGAGCCTATCGGTTCTCCCGTGGCACCTATGGACCCAAAAACAGACGCTTTTCCTGGGACGCCAGCGCTGGCATTCGATGGAACAGCATAACACAAAAGGTCAGCGCAGATGCCAATATCGACATCGGACCCAGCGTCGGTGTGCAAAACTCGTTAGGAGGCACCGAAACATGGTTTGAGCCAATCGTTGGGATACGAGGCGCCTATGAGGTTGCCGACAAATGGTCGGTCTTTGGGCGAGCGGAAATTGGCGGTTTCGGAGTCGAAGGGGATAACCTCCAATACACATTGGTACTTGCCGCGGATTGGCAGGTGTCCAGCGCAATTTCGCTTTCGTTTGGATATCAGTATTACAGCATCAATTTCGAAACGGAACGATCTGATGGAGCCTTTGTATACGACATCTCGCAATACGGCCCATATCTGGGACTGACTTACAATTTTTGATGATCATAGAACCGGATTCGATTGGACTGTGACATTAGCCCAACTCACATCGCCGTCGCGAGCAGAATCCAAGAGAGTAGCTGACGTTCAAGGGTGAATGACATTCAGGTCTGGAACTTTCTTTATCGACTATTCCTGATGCTTGGCCTTTTGGCTTCGAGCACACCGCTTGTTTCGGCGGATGTGGTTCTGACAAACGGATCGGAAGTCGCTCCCAATATTGCCATCTTTCACGTTAAGGATAACGGCGTTTTTCTCGATCTAGAAATCGATCTTGATGATGTGTCGAAATTTGCAGACTTGGTGCCCAAGGCTTGGTTGCTCCGCCACATGAGGGATGATTTGGGATCACCGCAAGCTTCTGACCACACTGATCGTAGAGGACTATCAATTGCCAGTGGGAGTGAAGGGAATCTTTCGGCAGAAATCAGAAAGATAGAATACCGAAAGCGCATAGACCGGGCCTCGCCGCTCGCAGGTCAGC
The DNA here is from genome assembly GCF_059609905.1 of Ruegeria sp. YTSA226. Classification (NCBI taxonomy): domain Bacteria; kingdom Pseudomonadati; phylum Pseudomonadota; class Alphaproteobacteria; order Rhodobacterales; family Roseobacteraceae; genus Ruegeria; species Ruegeria sp. YTSA226. The sequence goes on along the minus strand of NZ_JBXWMQ010000018.1, from coordinate 53,334 downwards.
GCGATCCATTCTCGGGTCAAATTGTTCCCAGCCCGCCAACAGATCCGCGTGTTTTGTTCGTTGAAGTGTTCTTTCCGTTTCATAACTCAGTTCCCAAGGAGCTGACTATTATGCCTCCATCGCGGGATGGTGAATCCTTGGTGACTATCGGGATGCAGGTTTTTGACCGTGAGGTTCCGGTCACGGATTTCAGCTTTTTGTCAAAGCCGGCAGAGTTAAAGATTCACTGGCCTGATCCGTGGGATAGCCGCTTTTCTGCTGAAAGCCTGAATCGAAAAGCTCAGGACGGGACATCCACCTTTCTTTACATCGAACCTCGTGAAGTTCGGCATGAGACGCTGATCCGCGTGCGCGAACTGGCGCCTTGGATTGGTGAAACTACCGAAGTCGGTCAAACACTTTCGCCACAGCGTAGCGCCTTAATCGTAAACCAGGCGGCGTCCTTCCTGGCTTCTCGTAACCCGGTGACCATTGATGGCAAATCAGTGCAACCGTCAAACGCTACTGCAAAACTCCTGGAGCTGACATCGCAGGGTTTTCAGCTTGTTGAACCTGGAAAGGAAGTGTCCGTGAACAATGCGTTTATCGGAGCTATCCTGTCTTTCTCATCGGCAGACCTTCCCGAACAGGTGACAGTCACATGGGATATGTTTGACGAGGAAATTACCCGCGTCGCGACCATTTCAAACGATATCGCCGGGCCGTTCTTTGGAGCTGTGACACCAGAGGACCATCAGTTTCACTGGCAGAACCACTTGCTCCAATACGAAGAAGCATCTGTCACTCAGATTCCAGTTGAGCAGCAGACACGGCAGAACCCGGCAGTCGCTTTGATCACCGGGATTATCAGCGCTGTCTCACTTGGTTTCTTCCTGCTGCGCAGGGGCAAAGTTGCAAAGCGCGCCAGTTGCGTAGCCATGATTGCCGCTGCTTCGGCAACCGTCGCATTTTCGGGATATTTGCCAGATTTACCTTGGAAGAAGTTCGAGTCCCCTGAGCCGCAGGTTGCGGAAGATATACTGCGCTCGATGGTCGAAAACTTGAACACGGTGACCCTGGAAATATCGCCGGCAGCAAGAAAGGCAGAGCTGGCACACATTGTAACGGCAGCGTCTCTGGGCGACATCGCAACAGAGGTGGAACGTGGCCTCGCGATCCGAACGCCGGGAGGCAGTCTTGCTACAGTTACCGGTATTAGAGACCTGAAATTAGAGCGCATTGACCCGACGCTCAAACCGGGTGGATTTAGCACTCTGGCCAAATGGACAGTGAAAGCCCAAGGCGGTCATTGGGGGCACCCCCACATACGCGCCGTTACGTTTCGGGTTCTGGCCGAGGTCATACCGGATTCCGGGCAATGGAAGCTGGATGGACTAACTGTAATCGAGGCTCGTGATCCAAATGCATAAGTGTCTAAGAACAAAGATCTTCGCTTTCGGCGCTCTAATTGTCAGTTTGCTTTTGTCACTGACGCTATCTGCCTCGGCGCATTTTTTGCTGAATCTCAACGTTCGAATTTCGCACGTTGAGCATAGTGAAGACGTTTTGCGTGTCTATATGCGTACCCCCATGCCCTATCTGGTTGCAGACAAGGTCGGCGAGCAGGACGGTGACGCTCTGCCAGATGCTGCGCCTTTCACGACCAATGCCATGAGCGACGGCCAGTTGGTCCATTTCGTCGACTTGCAGGCTGTCATGAGCGATCCCAACGGGCTGGGGCAATTCGCCGAAGATGGGTTGCACCTGTTGGTCGACAACCACCGCTTTAGAGGAACAGTTGAGGCCGTTCGCTTGCATCGCGTTGGAAATGAGCCCGGATTTGCAACTTTGGCCGAAGCTCAACAGGCCGTGGACACCGAAACGGCCTTAACGTCACCGCTTTTTGTTGGTGACACGATTGTCGATCTCGTCCTGTATTATGACACTGACGGCCCGGTCCAATCATACAGCATTTCTAACGTGCTGGACCCCGGCTTGCCGGATCAGGACCAAACGGCCAACCTCATTCTCGACTACGCGTCGGACACACCGCAGATATTCCGATCTCGGGGCCTGATGACTGAACCATTGCTGATTCAGAAGAAGGGGTATGGAGGATTCCTCAGTTTCGTCTGGGAAGGCATACGACATATCCTCGAAGGGTTGGATCATGTTTTGTTTGTTGTGTGTTTGGTCATTGGAGCGCAGACCCTCAGGGCACTATTGCTGCGTGCAACTGGTTTTACCGTTGGGCATAGCGTGACGCTGTCTCTGGGGTTCTTCGGGTTTGTGCCATCGGGCGCGTGGTTTGTTCCTGCCGTCGAAACTGGGATCGCGCTTTCTATCATATTTGCAGCCGTCGCAGCGTTTATGAGTTCTAAGGACAATGCGCGCTCTGAAGTCGCAATGGTGCTTCTGACAACACTGATTGGCCTCTTGCACGGGCTTGGGTTTAGCTTTGTGTTGCACAAGATTTTGCAAGTCACATCTCCAAACATCTGGCAAAGCCTGCTTGCTTTCAATTTTGGCGTCGAGCTCGGCCAAGTTGCCATTATTCTTGCACTCTGGCCTGCCTTGATAATGTGTCGGCGCGTGAACTCCAGTTTGTGGATGTACCTACGTGTGGGCTTAGCCGTTGGATGTGCGGCTATCGCCTGCTTTTGGACCTTTCAGCGAGTTGCCGAGGTTTATTCCACATTGGCTTAAGGTCATTGCAATGACGCATGAAGTGACGAATGCCTGTGAAAGAACGTGGACTTTCTGTTGTTCCGCAGCATCGGAAAGTATGCGCTCCAAGCCGCCGTGCGGTGGTCGGAGTTGGGCTTTGAATTCGCGACTTGCAAAGTTCGTCATTTGCCTCCGCAACCTGAATGGTTTGCAACTACGGATAATGTCCAGATCCTGCGACGCCGCCAAACGTGCTGCACGTGTTTGGGGCGAAGGTCTGGGTGGTCGGGCGCGCAGAGTTTGTTCAAATAGCATGATCAAGATTTATGAAACTCAGATAACCAGGAGCACAAAATGATATTTATTCTGCTGATCTATTTTGGACTTCTATGGCTCGTTTTTTTCAAGCTGAAGCTGCTACCATGGAACCGGACCAGCAAGGCCATGTCCGCCCTGGTCGGTCTGGGAATTTGCCTGTACGTCATTGCCCAGCTAAACACAACGACGCCTTCGGGTCGGATTGCGGTCATGGGCGTGGTCGTGGAAATTGCACCATCGGTGCGCGGAGAAGTTACAGCGGTTCCAGTGACACCCAACCAGTCTGTGGCAGCCGGAGAAGTGCTATTCCAAATAGATCCAGCTCCGTATCAGGCCGCTGTCGACGAGGCCAAGGCATCTGTGGAAATTGCATCCCTGACTCTGCGGCGGCAGCAAACCGTATTTGACAAAAATCCAGGACTGTCGGTCTCGCAGCAGGATCTGGACGAAAGTCGCGCTGCGCTGGAGGCCGCCGAGGCGCGGCTACAATCCGCACAAATCGACCTCGAAGACACCACCGTGATTGCACCAATGGACGGGATCGTCACAGCCGTAAACCTGTCACCCGGCAATCAGGTCACTTCTTCGGCTGGCGTGATGCCGTTTATCGAAACGGATTCATTGCGTCTGGTCGGTGTGTTCAGCCAGAACGGCTCAATTGCCCTAACGGCGGGGATGCCAGCAGAAATTGCGATGGATGCGGCGCCGGGAAAAATCCTGACCTCCAGAGTTTCTCAAATCTTACCAGGCACATCAGGCGGGCAGATCCCGGTGAGTTCGGATCTACTCTCGGCGGCGTCCATAGGTTCAAGTTCCGAGGTTCTGGTCATACTGGACTGGCCTGAAGACTTGCCCGGCCACGCCGCACAGCTTGGTATGGTTGGCTCGGCTACAGTTTACAGCCCCGAAGCAGGGCCCTTCGAAATCCTTGCAAAAATACTTATCAGGATTCGTGGATTGATTGCTTATCTTTGATATTTGTATTTGGAACGACGCACGATCAAGCAACCGCATCTTTGGTACTGTGATGACGACAAACTGCTTTCCAATTGAGCGCACTCATTGTTTTTTGTGCCGCAGTTGGCCATTATTCTTCACATGTAAACTCGGATGGGGCGACGGAACATGGGCAACGGATATGAGATAGATTTCTCCTCGCAACTCGTTTCCGACCTCTTCCGGCCCCTGCAAATTGGTTTCTCTGAATGTCAGTTTTGGCCCACAAGTCTAAATTGCATAGCTCAGCAATGAATGTCCGCTTTGGGCTGCCTCCAGTCATAGGCACGGGAAGCAGCAAAGGTCGACATGTCTGACTGGAGCCAAGCACAGCGTTATGGCAACCGGGATAAATACGCGTCGCTGATCGATCATGTCTTTGCGGGTCTGTCAGAGTGCTGCCGCGATGATGCGGTGATAGCCGTTAGGACAGATGCACGTCAGTTCACTCTGGAGACAACAGCGTACGCTTTAGACAGGGAATGGCCCGATCACAGGCTTTTTGGCCGCAGGACAAAGGCTGCAAAGCCTACTCAGACGACTTTGTTTGGAGACAAAACTTCGAAGCCGGGTGAGATCGACTTAATTGCTCTGCCAGAAAATCAAAACCCGCCTGATGGATTCATTGATATTGCTGCCTGCGAGACTGACAACTAGCTGGGTGTCGTTGCAATTATTGCCGTGTTTACTTGGGGGCAGAGATACGGGACTGGCCTGTGCTTCTGTAGCGGCATAGACGCGGGTGAACCAACCTTCGTCGCGGCCAACCAGATGCGCTACACATTCGCCCACGCGCGAACACACCGAACCGAGAACTGGTTTGCTTGATTGTGTGAACGTCAGATCGGTCTACACGCCAGTTTCACGCCTTCCGGCCTCATTCGTCTTGTAGCACTGAGCCCGCTTCGGGGCGGAGAAGTACAGACAATACTCGGCGGTGAATACGATCTAGATCGTAATCGGTTAGTTCTAAACCCTCAGTCATTCGCGCTTTAAATGATTGAAAGTCTCCGCGAGTAATCTCGTCACGGTTTTTGTCGTCTCCGGCAAGTTGCTGCGCGAGTTTTTCCTTTCGGAAGTCCAGCAGAAAACGGGAAAATCGAGCGTTCAATTCGGTGTATTGAGGGGACTCTTCGATAGGCGATTTGTTTTTCATCAATTCGGTATCCGATAGCCATGGAACTGCCCGAGTGGTTTTGCTGGACAAGTACAACATTCTGGTCAGCTTTTGCGTGTGACGCGTATGAGACGATTTGGTTCCATGGCCACAGTCTTGAGATTTTCCGGTCTTGGTCAATAGCGCGAATGTTATCGATGGTCGCCCAACGCAGTACAATCTCAAAACTCTAAAGGAATCTTTTTTATTTATTTCAAAGCCTTAAGAATCTGTGGGCATTAAAGACCGTTCAAATGGGCGCAAAAATCGACCCTATGGGCTATTTATGCCCCCCCGCACACAAACCCACTACTTCAGATCACCCGCATTTAGAGTGACCGCAGCTACGGCAGGTCATGCATCCTTCGATCATCACCATGTCGAACTGACCGCAGGACGGGCAGGCTTTGCCGCGGGGGCCGTCGAGGTTGACCACTTGCGCCTGAGGGTCGGATTTCAGCCCCATCCCTTCGCCCTCAAGGAAGCCTATATTGATCAGGTGCTGCTCGATCACTCCGCCAATCGCGGCCAGGATCGAGGGGATGTATTTGCCTTTCACCCAGGCCCCGCCACGCGGGTCGAACACCGCCTTGAGTTCCTCGACCACAAAGGACACATCGCCGCCCCGACGGAACACGGCCGAGATCATGCGGGTCAGCGCAAGCGTCCATGCATAATGCTCCATGTTCTTGGAGTTGATGAATACCTCGAACGGACGACGGCGGCCGCCAATGACAATGTCATTTATGGTCAGGTAAATCGCATGCTCGCTGTCGGGCCATTTCAACTTATATGTTGACCCCTCTAGCGATTGTGGGCGGTCCAGCGGTTCGGACATATAGATGACATCACCGCCATCAACCTCGTGCGGCGCATCCGCACTTTCTCCAGGAGCTTTGTCGGCACTCTCTGATACGGTCAGAACCGACCCCGTCACATCGTTGGGGCGATAGGTCGTGCACCCTTTGCAGCCCTGATCCCAGGCCTGCATGTAGACATCTTTGAAAGCGTCAAAGCTGATATCCTCGGGGCAGTTGATCGTCTTGGAAATCGAGCTGTCGATCCATTTCTGTGCCGCCGCCTGCATCTTGACATGATCAGACGGAGGCAGCGTCTGCGCGTTGACGAAATAGTCGGGCAGGTCCTTATCACCAAACTTGTCGCGCCACATCTGAACGGCGTAATCCACGACTTCTTCTTCGGTGCGTGAGCCATCTTTTTGCAGGACCTTGCGCGTATACGCATAGGCAAAGACCGGCTCGATCCCCGAAGAGACGTTGCCCGCGTACAGGGAAATCGTCCCCGTCGGGGCAATCGACGTCAGCAGCGCGTTGCGGATGCCGTGTTCGCGGATCGCATCGCGTACGTCGTCATCCATCTGCAGCATTGTGCCGCTGGCCAGGTACTTCTCGGCTTCGAACAAGGGAAACGCCCCCTTTTCCTTTGCCAAATCGACCGACGCCAGATACGCGGCGCGGGCGATTGCGTGCAACCAGCGCTCGGTCTGACGCGCCGCCTCGTCAGAGCCATAGCGTAGACCCAGCATCAACAGTGCATCGGCCAGCCCGGTGACACCCAAACCAATGCGGCGTTTATCTTGCGCCTCGGCCTCTTGTTCGGCCAGCGGGAATTTCGAGGCGTCGACCACATTGTCCATCATGCGAACGGCGGTGGCGACCAGCTCTTGCAGCGCGGCCTCATCGAGATGTGCGGCATCCTCGAACGGTCCGGTCACCAGACGCGCCAGGTTGATCGAGCCCAACAGACAGGCGCCATACGGCGGCAGGGGCTGTTCACCGCAGGGGTTCGTCGCCGCGATGGTCTCGACATAGCTGAGGTTGTTGGCCGCATTGATCCGATCGATGAAGATCACACCTGGCTCGGCATAGTCGTAAGTGGCCTGCATGATCTTGTTCCATAGATCGCGGGCCTGGATGGTGTGATAGACCTTGCCATCAAACACCAGTTCCCACGGGCCATCGGCCTTGACTGCCTCCATGAACGGATCTGTCACCAGAACCGACATGTTGAACATGCGCAGACGGGCCGGGTCGGATTTGGCGGTGATGAACTGTTCGATATCGGGATGATCGCAGCGCATGGTCGCCATCATCGCCCCGCGGCGCGACCCCGCAGACATGATCGTGCGGCACATCGCGTCCCACACATCCATAAAGCTCAGCGGCCCCGAGGCGTCCGCCGCCACCCCGTGTACATCCGCGCCACGCGGACGAATGGTTGAGAAATCATAGCCGATCCCCCCACCCTGCTGCATGGTCAGGGCGGCCTCTTTCAACATATCGAAAATACCGCCCATGCTGTCTGGTATGGTTCCCATGACAAAACAGTTGAACAGGGTCACCCGGCGTGCAGTGCCCGCACCGGCGGTGATGCGTCCGGCGGGCAGATATTTGAAATCCTCCAACGCCTCAAAGAACTTGTCTTCCCAATGAGCAGGGTCCTGTTCCACGCGGGCCAGATCGCGAGCGATACGGCGCCAGCTGTCTTCAACCGTTTGGTCGATGGGTGTTCCATCCGCCTGTTTAAAGCGGTATTTCATGTCCCAGATCTGCTCGGCGATGGGGGCGGCAAAGCGGCTCATTGGTGATTCCCTGTCTTGAAAGAGGTATCCAGATTAGCCCAATTCGCACCTTCACCACAACACCTTGATGAAGCGGTGCAGAAGGCTACAATATAAAGGTAGCCTTGGGACGACTCTGTGGGAAAGCTGTGGATAAGTACGTAAACCTCATAAAACTGTCCGTCGGATCAGAAAGCGTCGACACGCTGATCGCATGGCAGGAGAGTCGCATGCCTCTTTACGAGGACGGATTGCCGCGCCACGTGACACGCATGTGGCCCAAACGCGAGGCAGAGATTCTGAATGGCGGATCAATCTATTGGGTGATCAAAGGCGTTGTGCAATGCCGTCAGCGCATCCTACGAATGGACGAAGTGATCGGGGATGACGGCATTCGCCGCTGCGCCATTATTCTGGATCCTGAGGTTCATCGCACCCAGAACGCCCTGAAGCGCCCCTTTCAGGGGTGGCGTTATCTCAAGCCCGAGGACACCCCCGCCGATCTGCCAAAAACCCGCGCGCAGGACGATGCCCTGCCCGATGATCTAAACCGCGCGCTGGCGGATATCGGCGTGCTGTAATCAGGCCAGACGGTCGAGCACCTCAGTCAGAACATCCTTGTCTTCGTCCGTATACTTGGCCACCCGGCTGCGCCATAGGGTTGCTTGCGATTGCAGGATCAGCCCGTCTGTCAGAATTTTCAGGTGGTTGGCGCGCAGGGTTTCCCCCGTTGACGTGATATCGGCAATCGCTTCGGCGGTTTCATTCATTACCGTGCCTTCGGTCGCCCCCTGGCTGTCGACCAGCGTATAATCGGCCACGCCCGCATCTGTCAGAAATTCACGCACCAACCGGTGGTATTTGGTGGCAATCCGCAGGCGGTGGCCGTGGGTCTTGCGAAAAGCCGCCGCCGCCGCGTCAAGGTCATCAAGCGTGTCCACGTCGACCCAGCAGGCTGGCGTAGCGATGATCAGATCGGCCTTGCCGAACCCAAGCGGAGATACTTCTTCGACCTGCTGTTCCCAGCGCGGCAGCTTTTCATGCACCAGATCAATTCCGGTGACGCCAAGATGAATGCGACCAGCGGCCAGTTCACGCGGAATTTCCCCCGCCGATAACAGGATCAGCGAGACACCCTCGATCCCTTCCACCTTACCGGCATATTCGCGGTCCGATCCGCTGCGAGACAGGGTGATGCCGCGCTTTTCGAACCACGAAAAGGTCTTTTCCATCAACCGGCCCTTTGAAGGCACGCCCAGTTTCAGGCTCATTGCGCCTCCTCCTCAATCTCCAGCATCAGGTCCGGGCGCAGCACGCCGCCAACTGCGGGGATTTCTGCCCCTTTGCCCAAGTGGCGGGTCAGTGCATCATAGCGCCCCCCAGTGGCAATGGGCGGCAAATCCGGCCGGCCCTCGGCGTAGAAACCAAAGACAAACCCGTCATAATACTCCATCGAGGTCCGGCCATAAGAAGCTTCGAAATCCAACCTGTCCACATCCACGCCGCGCGCTTGCAAGGCCGCGATCCGCGCCTCAAGCCGGTCCAGTGCCGGGGTGATCTGCGGCAAGTCCACCGCCACGTCGCGCAGCTGTTCAAGCGCAAAGGGCATGGTTTCGCGGACGTTCAGCAGGGTTTCCAACCCGGCCAGTTCGTTGTCGGAAATCGGTGGGGTATCACGATCCTCACGCAGGGCTTCGATCCGTGCCTGAATTTCAGAGGCGCGGCGCTTGCCGATCATAGGCGCGTCGGTTGCCAAAGGGTCAGCAGCCTCGAGTAAGGTCTTGCGTCCTTCAGGCCCCGGCTTGCGCCCAGCGAAACGGTCCAGCAAGACGCGAAAACGGCGGGGCCGCCACAGATGGCGCATCAGGGCCGCCTTGCGCCGGTCGGAAGTCCTCAGCCCCTGGACAGCAGCGGTCAGAATACCGATATCCCCGGTTGCCGCCCGCAGGGGCAACCCACGCAGTTGCAGCGCAAACAGCGAAAACACCTCGGCATCGGCACTGGCCGGATCGGTGCGATCAAACACCTCATACCCGACCTGGATATATTCATTCGCGCGATCCGGATCGTGTTCCTGCCGCCGAAACACCTCACCCGAATAGGTATAGCGCGCCGGTTCGGCACCGTCGGACATGTGCATTTGCACCACCGGCAGCGTAAAATCCGGGCGCAGCATTTGTTCACCATGCAACGCATCCGAGGTCACGTAAGCACGGGCACGAATGTCTTCCCCATAGAGGTCCAGCAACGTTTCAGCCGGTTGCAACAGAGGCGGATCAACAACCCGGGCACCTGCGGTCTCAAAACGCACCCGCATCATCGCGGCGCGCGTCTGTATCTGAGTACGGTTGGCCATGGCTCAGTCCTGATTGTCCAGAATTTCGCGCACCTTGGCAACCAGATCACCGCGCGGAACCTCGAACTGGCTTGGGCGTTCTTTCCATTCCTCAAGCGTGGCGCTTTCGGCGATCTTTGCACCAAGGATCAGGTCCTTGATCTGCACGATCCCATTCGCCTTTTCGTCGCCACCTTCGATGACCGCAATGGGTGAGTTCCGCTTGTCCGCATATTTCAGCTGATTGCCAAAGTTCTTGGGGTTGCCCAGATACACCTCGGCCCGGATACCTGCATTGCGCAGCTCGGCCACCATGGCCTGATAATCCGCCATGCGGTCGCGATCCATCACGGTGATAACCACCGGCCCCTTGGCCTGTGCGCTGATCCGTCCCTTTTCGCGCAGGGCGGCCAAAAGACGGTCAACCCCGATCGAGACGCCGGTCGCGGGCACTTCCTGTCCAGTGAAACGCTTGACCAGATCGTCATAGCGCCCGCCGCCTGCGACAGAGCCGAACTGCCGCTTGCGGCCTTTCTCGTCAAAGATATCAAAGGTCAACTCGGCCTCATAGACCGGACCGGTGTAATAGCCCAACCCACGCACGACCGATGGGTCAATCTCGATCCGATCCGCCCCATAGCCGCCGGCTTCCAGCAAGGTCCCGATCTGTTCCAGTTCGCCAATGCCATCCGCACCGATTTGGCTGTCACCCACGGCGGCACGCAGATTGGCCAGCGTTCCTGCGGTATCTGCAGCTTTAGAGGTCAGGAAGGCGATGACCGGTTCTGCCTGATCATCGCTTAGACCCACGCCGTCGATGAAGGCACCTGACGCGTCCAGACGACCCTTGGTCAGCAATTCGCGCACGCCTGCTTCGCCCACCTTATCGAACTTGTCGATGGTGCGCAGCACGCTGTCACGGGCGGCGGCGTCTTCGCCCAGACCCATCGCCTCGAGCACGCCGTTCAGTACCTTGCGATTATTCACCCGCACCAGATAGTCACCGCGCGGGATGCCCACGGTTTCCAGCGTATCCGACAACATGGCGCAAATCTCGGCATCCGCCGCCATTGATGCGGTACCCACCGTATCCGCATCACATTGATAAAACTGGCGATACCGCCCTGGACCTGGCTTTTCGTTGCGCCAGACCGGACCCATCGCATAGCGGCGATAGGGCGTGGGCAGATCATTGCGGTGCTGCGCATAGACACGGGCCAAAGGCGCGGTCAGGTCATAGCGCAGGGCCATCCAATCGCCCTTTTCGTTCTCATCGAATTCCTGCCAGGCAAAGACGCCTTCGTTCGGGCGGTCGACGTCGGGCAGGAACTTGCCCAGCGCTTCGACCGTTTCGACCGCGCTGCTCTCCAAAGCATCAAAGCCATAGTGATGATAGACACCCGCGATAGTCCGCAGCATCTCGGTGCGCTGCGTGACTTCCTCGCCAAAATAGTCGCGAAACCCCTTCGGCGTTACGGCCTTGGGGCGGGGCTGTTTCTTGGGCTTGGCCATTTGGGGCGTCCTTGGGCGTTAAGTGTTCCGCGCGCGGTCTATCCCATGGCCCGTTTCGGGGCAAGGCGCGCTTTCGCTGGCCTTGCACAGCCGGTGCCGTTATGACCGGCGCGAGACAGGAGTTTCCAATGCAACATCTGGAAGAGCAAATCGCCCATCTGACCCGCACGGTCGAAGATCTGAACACAATCGTCACGCGGCAGCAGGATGAGATCGACACCCTGACCCGCCGGGTTGAGGTGCTGATGCGCCGCGAAGGTGAACGGGCACAAGAAGGATCAGGCGGCATCATCCTCGGAGACGAACGCCCGCCGCATTATTGAGCGATTACAAGCCGAGCGTCGTTTTCACCGCATTGTCGACAACCCCGCCCAACAGGCATGCTGGTCCTCGGCGCAGCCTTCTCTCAATGCGGCGATAAAGGTCTCACGCAGTTTCGCTTTGTCCTCGTCCGTGCTTGCGTGATCATTGATATCAATCTGGCGGTTATAGATCGACAGTGCTGTCATCTTCTCGACAACCGCAAAGATATAGGTCTCATCACCGTCCGCCTCTTCAACCACCGTTGCACAGGTATGATACATGACGGGCAATGCGTCCCGAACCATTTGTTCAGCAGCTTCGTCGGCGATGGCCATGCCCGGAACGATCATGCACAGGCTTGCGAGAGCGGTTTTCATTTGGGTCAAACGCATCGCAGTCATTTCCAGTTATGTCCAATAAAGGCCCCGGCCACGCCGCCGATTGCCGCGCCCTTGCCATCACCAATCAAAGCGCCGACGCCCGCCCCGATCAACGCGCCTTCGATGGTGTTCTTTTTCTTCTTGTCGTCCGCCACCGCCGACCCGGCGGTGACCAAGGCCATCGACGCGGCCAATATCAATGTTCGAAAACCGAAATGTGGGATCGTCATATGGTTGCCCTCCTGTGGCATCACCAGAAAATCTCTTTCAGTCCTCAGCCTACCCGGCGGGCGAATGTCAGGCAACTTTTCCGGGGCGGTCAGATTTCCTCGACCGACATCACGCCGTCCAGCGACTTGATCGCCCCTTTGATCTGCGGGTTGATCGGGAATTCCTGGCCAAGGTCCATCTCGACATCTCCCGGCAGGCCAGGATCAAGCAGGCACAGATGGATAGGCCCTTTCGCAGCCCCCTTGGCTGCGCCAGCGGCATCTTCCAGAACTTTGGCAACTGTGGGCAGAACCTGCGACTGATCAACAAAAATGCGCAGCCCGGTCGCCCCTGCCTCGGCCACGACCGCATCTACCGGCCCGACGGACCGGCCTAGAAGTTTGAGTTGATCGGCCTCCATCGTTGCTTCGGCGGTCAGCACCACCTGTGCACCGGTTTCCAGAAACTCACGGGATTTCTCCAGCGTTTCGGAAAACAGTGTGACCTCATAGGCACCTGTAGGGTCAGAAAGTTGGGCAAAGGCAAACCGGTTTCCGCGCGCAGATTTCCGTTCCTGCCGCCCAGCCACTACACCGGCCATCTTGGCGATCAGAGGACCCGAGCGTGCCTTTTCCATCACCTCATCCAGTGTCAGTACCTGCTTGCGTTTTAGGGCAGGCATATAATCATCCAGCGGGTGGCCGGACAGGTAAAATCCGATGGCCTTGAACTCTTCGCTCAAACGCTCGGCAGGCAACCAGTCCGGCGTCGGCGAAAGGCGTGGCTCGGGCAGGTCGTCGCCCGCCTCGCCGAACAGCGATACCTGGTTCGAGTTCTTCTGATCGTGGATCGCAGCTGAATATTGCACCAGCGGATCAAGGCTTTCGAAGACGCGGCGGCGGTTCTTGTCGAGTTCATCAAACGCGCCAGCACGCGCCAGCATTTCCAAGGGCCGCTTGCCGACCTTCTTCAGATCGACGCGGCGGGCAACGTCGAAGAGGTTGACGAACGGTTTGCCTGCACGTCCTTCTACTACCAAATTCATCGCCTCAACGCCGACGTTTTTCAACGCGCCCAGCGCGTAAACCAGATGCTGATCCACCACGTCAAACGTGGATTGCGAGCGGTTCACGCAGGGCGGTATGTAAGGCAGTTCCAACCCTTTGCGGACTTCCTCGAAGTAAACCGCCAGCTTGTCAGTCAGATGGATATCGCAGTTCATGACCCCGGCCATGAACTCGACCGGGTGGTTCGCCTTCAACCAGCCGGTCTGATAGCTGACCACGGCATAGGCGGCAGCGTGGGATTTGTTGAAGCCATAGTTGGCGAATTTATCCAACAGGTTCCAGACCTCGGTCGCCTTAGCCTCGTCCACGTCATTCTCAGCAGCGCCTTTGAGGAACTTAGGCCGCTCGGCATCCATCGCCTCCTGAATTTTCTTACCCATCGCGCGGCGCAGCAAATCCGCTCCGCCAAGGCTATAGCCCGCCATTTCCTGAGCGATCTGCATAACCTGTTCCTGGTAGACGATAATGCCTTGGGTTTCGTCCAGGATATGGTCGATGGAAGGGTGCAGCGTGTCCCGTTCGCTCAGCTTGTTCTTGACCTCGCAGAACTTGGGGATGTTCTCCATCGGGCCCGGACGGTATAGCGCGACGAGGGCGATGATATCCTCGATACAATCCGGTTTCATCCGCTTGAGCGCATCCATCATGCCCGAGGATTCCACCTGGAACACCGCTACGGTCTTGGCCGCTGAGTAGAGTTTGTAAGTCGCTTCATCATCCAGCGGGATGGCGTTAATCTGGTTCGCCGCCCCCTCGGCGGCTTCGTACAGCTCGGTTCCGTCAGCAGCGATGTGCAGGTCGCGCCCGGATTTGAAGATCAGATCCATCGCATTCTGGATCACGGTCAGTGTCTTCAGACCCAGAAAGTCGAATTTAACCAGCCCGGCCTGTTCTACCCATTTCATGTTGAACTGGGTCGCAGGCATGTCGGAACGCGGATCCTGATACAGCGGCACCAGCGCATCCAGCGGACGGTCGCCAATCACCACACCAGCCGCGTGGGTCGACGCGTTTCGCAACAGCCCCTCGACCTGCTGGCCATAAGTCAGCAGACGGTCCACAACCTCCTCGTTACGCGCCTCTTCACGCAGACGCGGTTCGTCTTTAAGCGCCTTTTCAATCGAGACGGGTTTCACCCCTTCGACCGGGATCATCTTGGACAGGCGATCCACCTGCCCGTATGGCATCTGCAAAACCCGCCCGATGTCACGCACGGCGGCCTTCGACAGCAGCGCGCCAAAAGTTATGATCTGCCCAACCTTGTCGCGCCCATATTTCTGCTGCACGTAGCGGATCACCTCTTCGCGGCGGTCCATGCAGAAGTCGATATCGAAGTCAGGCATCGATACCCGTTCAGGGTTCAGGAAACGTTCGAACAGCAGCGAATAACGCAACGGATCAAGGTCGGTGATCGTCAGCGCATAGGCCACCAGCGACCCCGCGCCCGAGCCCCGCCCCGGCCCAACCGGGATGTCCTGATCCTTTGACCATTGGATGAAATCGGCAACGATCAGGAAATAACCGGGAAACCCCATGCCCTCGATGATGTCCAGTTCGAAATCCAGCCGCTTCTGATACTCTTCAGGGGTTACCGCATGCGGGATCACGGCCAGACGTTTCTGCAAACCTTCATTGGCGATGCGGCGCAGCTCGGCCACCTCGTCATCGGCGAATTTCGGCAGGATCGGATCGCGGCGATAGGCCATGAACGCACAGCGCCTGGCGATCTCGACCGTGTTTTCGATTGCTTCGGGCAGATCGGCGAACAGGGTCGCCATTTCCTGCTGCGACTTGAAATAATGCTGTGCGGTCAGACGGCGGCGGCCATCCTGCTGATCGACATAAGCGCCCTCGGCAATACAGATCAACGCATCATGCGCTTCGTACATGTCCGTGGTCGGGAAGTAGACATCGTTGGTAGCCACCAGCGGAAGGTTCTTGGCATAGGCCATTTCAACATGGCCGCGCTCGGTCAGACGTTCGGCCTCGGGCTGACCACCCTCGCCTGGATGGCGCTGTAATTCGACATACAGACGATCCGGGAACATGGTTGCAAGGCGATCCACCAAGACCTCGGCCGCTGGGCGCTGCCCTTGCTGCAACAAGCGACCCACCGGTCCGTCGGGGCCGCCAGACAGGCAGATCAGACCATCCGAGCGCTCTGTCAGTTCATCCAATGTCACCTGCGGCAACTGCCCGCCCTTGTCCACATACAGGCAAGAGCTGAGCTTCATTAGGTTTTCATACCCGACCTCTGACTGCGCCAGCAGCACCAGCGGCGCGGGGGCTTTCGCTTTCTCGCCCGGTTGCGCCTGCAGGTAGGTCAGGTCGACCTGGCACCCCATGATCGGCTGAACACCCGCCCCGCTGGCGGTGACCGAAAACTCCAACGCAGAGAACATGCTGTTGGTGTCCGTGACGGCGACGGCGGGCATCTCAAGCTTTTCACACAGACCAGGCAGCTTTTTCAGCCGCACGGCGCCTTCCAGCAGGGAATATTCGGTGTGAACGCGGAGGTGGATGAATCGTGGAGTGCTGCTCATGCCGCCCACGCTATCGCAGCCAGTGATGGTACAAAAGCCTGAACCTTAGGTTCGGATTGCCAAAAAAACAGGCGCTGATTGTTCGGGAAATCCATAAGGTGCTTCGGACTCTGAGGGTGAAACATGCTACAAAACCTTTTATTTTCAATGTGATGAACATCGAAACCACATGAAACACAAGGATCGGACCAATGAAATGATACATCAGAAGCGCGGTTTTTCTTGCCAGATTGGCTGCGCTGTTTCTAACATCTAGTGGCAAGCTATCCGCCCGCACTCTTTCTACGTCGCATCGAAGGAGAGCATTCAGAGGCGCAATTCGGTAACGCGACGGGTTTCACGAATGGATATCACGTTTCTTCTGAACGGAGAGACAGTGGAGTTGGCGAATGTCGATCCGACAGTCACCTTGTTGGATTGGCTGCGCGAGGATCGCTCTCTGACCGGCACCAAAGAAGGCTGCAACGAAGGTGATTGCGGTGCCTGCACTGTCATGGTGACGGATCAGGGAGGAGCCAAAGCTCTGAACTCCTGCATTCTGTTCCTGCCTCAGCTCCACGGCAAAGCGGTGCGCACCGTCGAAGGCGCCAGCAGCCCGGACGGGAAGGCCCACCCGGTACAGCAGGCAATGGTTGATCTGCACGGGTCGCAATGTGGCTTTTGCACCCCCGGCTTTGTAATGTCGATGGTGGCCGGGCATGCGAATGGTGCAACCGATCACGACACACAGCTGGCCGGGAACCTGTGCCGATGCACGGGCTATGCGCCGATTATCCGTGCCGCCAAAGCCGTCGAAAAGCACCCTGTTCCCGTCTGGGTCAAGGACAAGCCTGACGCAGCACCCGCCGCGTCTCCTATGCTGCCGCGGTCCTCGGACGAGCTTGCCGCCATTTATGCCGAACACCCAGAGGCCACCCTGGTCGCTGGCGCGACCGATGTAGGCCTTTGGGTCACCAAACAGTTGCGCGACCTGAAAACAGTAATCTTCATGAACGGTTGCGATGATCTGAAACAGATCACGGTTACTGACAATGAAATTCGCCTTGGTGCCATGGTCGATATGAACCGCATGGGCGAAGCGCTGGGGGATCTGCACCCCTCTTATGCTGAAATGATCCGCCGCTATGCCAGCGTACAGGTGCGGCACGCCGCAACCGTAGGCGGTAATATCGCCAATGGGTCACCAATCGGTGACAACCCGCCTGCACTGATTGCCCTGGGCGCCAGCCTGCACCTGCGCAAAGGCGACACAAGGCGAACGCTGCCCTTGGAAAAGTTCTTCATCGACTATGGAAAACAGGATCGCGTACCCGGAGAATTCGTCGAAGCCGTAAGCTTCCCGCGCCAGGCGGATCGGTTGAAATGCTACAAGCTCAGCAAACGGTTTGATCAGGATATTTCGGCCGTTTGTGGGTGTTTCAACATTACCGTTGCAGAAGGTACCGTCACTCAGGCGCGCATCGCATTTGGCGGCATGGCGGGCGTTCCGAAACGCGCCACTCAAGTCGAAACTACGTTGACCGGCAAGCCATGGACAGCTGCTACGGTTCAATCCGCTCTGACGATGTTTGCCGAGGATTACGCGCCAATGTCAGATATGCGCGCCTCGGCTCATTACCGCCTTGAGACGGCGAAAGCGATGCTGGAGCGTTATTTCCTTGAAGATCAGGGCCAAGTAACCAATGTGCTGGAGGTGTCGGCATGAGCGTGACAAAACCACTGCCTCATGACGCCGCGCCGCTGCATGTGTCCGGTTCGGCCCGCTATGTGGACGATATCCCAACACCAAAAGGCACGTTGCATCTGGCCTTTGGCCTCAGCCCCATCGCCAAGGGTCGGATTGCCGCGATGGACCTGTCAGCGGTCAAGGCGGCCGACGGCGTGGTCATGGTGATGACCGCCGAAGACCTGCCTTTTGCCAATGATGTCTCACCGTCCATTCATGACGAGCCCTTGCTGTCAGACGGCACCGTCCACTATATCGGCCAGCCCGTGTTTCTGGTTGTCGCCACCAGCCATCTGGCAGCGCGCAAAGCCGCGCGACTGGGCAAGATCGACTATGCCGAAGAAACCGCGATCCTGACGATTGAGCAGGCTCTGGCCGCCGACAGTCGGTTCGAGGACGGCCCGCGCATCTACACCAAAGGTGATGCAGACGCCGCCATCGCAGGCGCGGCGCATGTGATCGAAGGCAGTTTTGAGCTTGGCGGGCAAGAGCATTTCTATCTGGAAGGTCAAGCTGCACTGGCGGTGCCGAATGAGGGTGCTGATATGCTGGTCCATAGCTCGACCCAGCACCCGACTGAGATTCAGCACAAAGTGGCAGAGGCTCTGGGCGTTCCCATGCATGCTGTGCGCGTTGAAACCCGGCGCATGGGCGGCGGGTTCGGGGGCAAGGAAAGCCAGGGCAACGCTCTGGCTGTTTCCTGCGCAGTGGCTGCGCGGGCAACCGGCAAGGCCTGCAAGATGCGCTATGACCGCGATGACGACATGATCATCACCGGTAAGCGGCATGCCTTTCGCATTGGCTATAGGGCCGGGTTCGATCAGGACGGGCATATTCAGGGGGTATCCTTTCTGCACCACGCCATATGCGGATGGGCACAAGACCTGTCGCTGCCCGTCGCGGATCGGGCGATGCTGCATTCCGACAATGCTTATCTGCTGCCCAATGCGCGGATCGAAAGTCACCGGCTGAAAACCAACACCCAATCTGCCACCGCCTATCGGGGGTTTGGAGGCCCTCAGGGTATGGTTGGAATCGAACGCGTCATGGACCACGCCGCGCATGAGCTGGGTCTGGATCCGGTCGAACTGCGCCGCAGGAACTATTACGCTGCCCCGGCGGGTACCGATGACCATGCCCCTGATCGCAATGGCGGCGATACGCCAAACACCACCCCTTATGGCATGGAAGTCGAAGATTTCGAACTTCACGGCATGACCGAAGCCTTGTTGAATTCCAGCGACTATGCCGCGCGCAAGGCAGCAATTCAGAAATGGAATGCCGAGAACAGCGTGATCAAAAAGGGCATCGCCTTCTCTCCGGTCAAGTTCGGCATTTCCTTCACTCTGACCCATCTGAATCAGGCCGGCGCGCTGGTGCATGTGTACCAGGACGGGTCCGTGCACCTGAACCATGGCGGTACCGAGATGGGCCAAGGCCTGTTTCAAAAAGTGGCCCAGGTTGCCGCCTCACGCTTTGGTATTCCGCTAGAGATGGTGAAGATCACCGCCACAGACACGGCCAAAGTGCCGAACACCTCGGCAACGGCGGCATCCTCGGGAAGCGATCTCAACGGCATGGCGGTGAAAGCCGCCTGTGACACGATCCGCGACCGGATGGCAGAGTATCTGGCCGAGCGACATCAGGCCGACCCGTCGGCTGTCACCTTCGGGGATGGTCATGTATCGGTTGGTGAGGAACGCTATACCTTTGCCGAAGCGGCTGCGCTGACCTATCAGGGCCGCATCAGCCTTTCGGCCACCGGCTTCTATAAGACACCCAAGATCGAATGGGACCGGATCAAAGGCCAAGGTCGTCCGTTTTTCTACTTCGCCTATGGCGCCTCGATCACCGAAGTTGCCGTGGACACACTAACCGGTGAGAACCGCATCTTGCGCACGGATATCTTGCATGACGCGGGCGCGTCGCTGAACCCTGCGCTGGATATCGGTCAGGTCGAAGGTGGCTATGTGCAGGGCGCGGGTTGGTTGACGACCGAAGAACTCGTCTGGGATGGCACAGGCAATCTGCGCACCCATGCGCCATCGACCTACAAGATCCCGGCTTGTTCCGACCGCCCCGACATCTTCAACGTTGCTCTTTGGGAGGCTGAAAACCGTGAGGACACGATCTATCGCTCGAAAGCGGTAGGCGAACCTCCATTCATGCTTGGGATATCCGCCTGGCTGGCACTGTCGAATGCGGTGGCGGCCTGCGGAAACAGCTACCCCGCATTGGATGCCCCCGCCACGGCAGAAGAAGTCTGGCATGGTGTCCAAAGGATGAAGGGGGACGACTGATGGGATTTGACCTTGAGACTTTGAGGGAGGCGGTCAAAACCCATGGGCGCGTGATCCGGGTAGTCATCGCCGGGATCAAGGGCTCGTCCCCACGCGATGTTGGTGCCGCAATGCTGGTCTGGCAGGACGGGCAATCCGGCACGATCGGCGGCGGCACACTTGAGTTTCAGGCAGCCGAAGCGGCGCGGATACAAACCGCCCAATCGCGCCTGACCCATCACGCGCTTGGCCCCGACATGGGCCAGTGCTGCGGTGGCGCTGTTTCCTTGCTAAGCGAGGTCTATGACCGCAACAACATCAACGATCTGGGCGACAGCATCATTGCGCGCCCAACATCGGGCCAGGACATGCCACTGTCGGTCAAACGCCTGTTGACCGAAGCCCGCGGACAAGGGATTGCACCAGAGGCACAGCTGATCGAAGGCTGGATGGTCGAGTCGGTCCACAAACCAGCGCGTGCACTGTGGGTCTGGGGCGCGGGTCACGTCGGTCGCGCCCTGGTGGATGTCCTGTCACCGCTGCCCGATCTCGCAATCACTTGGGTCGATACAGGATCCAAGCGGTTTCCAGAAACCGTACCGAACGGAGTCACCGCCGTCCCTGCCGCGAAACCAGCGGAACTGGTTCGGCATGCGCCGCGTGATGCTGAACATCTGGTGCTGACTTATTCACACAATCTGGACTTGGAATTGTGCAACCGTCTGCTTTCGCACGATTTCCGCTTTGCGGGGCTGATCGGCTCGGCTACGAAATGGGCGCGGTTCCGGTCTCGGCTGGCGGCGCTGGGGCACTCGCCCGAGCGGATCAGCCGGATCACCTGCCCGATTGGCGACCCGGGCCTGGGCAAGCACCCGCAGATGATTGCCGTGGGCGTCGCATCACAACTGCTGCGCCCGATCGGGCAAAACAATTTGAAGAAGGATCTGAGCGCGTGACCACTCCACTGCTAAGTTTGCAAGGACTGACCAAAGCCTATCCCGGCGTCGTGGCCAATGATCAGGTGTCCTTTGACATCGGTGAGGGCGAAGTTCATGCCCTGTTGGGCGAAAACGGCGCGGGAAAATCCACGCTGGTCAAAATGATCTATGGCTTGGTGAAGCCCGACAGCGGCACCATGCTGTTGCGTGGCCAACCCTTTGCTCCGCCCGAGCCGCGCGCCGCGCGTGCTGACGGAATCGCGATGGTATTTCAGCATTTTTCGCTGTTCGACGCGCTAAACGTGGCCGAGAACATCGCATTGGGGATGGAGAACCCGCCACCAATGGGCGACCTGGCCTCACGCATTCGGGAAGTTTCGGAAACCTACGGTCTACCGCTGGACCCCTTTCGTACAGTCGGTGACCTGTCCGCGGGGGAACGCCAACGGGTTGAGATCATTCGCTGCCTTCTGCAGGATCCAAAGCTTTTGATCATGGACGAACCAACCAGTGTTCTGACTCCGCAAGAAGTCGATATCCTTTTCGAAACGCTGAATAAATTGCGGTCTGAAGGCACATCGATCCTGTATATCTCGCACAAGCTTGAAGAAATCCGCACCCTATGCGACCACGCTACGATCTTGCGTTTGGGCAAGAATGTGGGCGAATGCGTTCCGTCTGAAACCTCGGCCCGGGAGATGGCCGAGTTGATGGTCGGTTCAACCCTGCAAACACCTGAGCGCGGAGGCCGCGAGTTCGGCGAGGTCGCGCTGGATGTCAGCGGGCTTTCCGTGCCCTCACCGTCTGAATTCGGCACCGCGCTGAAGAATGTCCACATGACAGTTCGCAAAGGCGAAGTGCTGGGAATTGGCGGTGTTGCCGGCAACGGACAGGACGAACTGCTGGGTGTCCTGTCTGGCGAAATCCAGACAGCTGCCGATGCGATCAAGTTCGATGGCCAGCCGATTGGCAAACTGGGCCCAACCGCACGGCGCAAGCTGGGCGTACTGACCGCCCCCGAAGAGCGGTTGGGACATGCAGCCGCCCCAGACATGAGCCTGACCGAAAACGCCCTGCTGACCGGATCGGTCCGCGAAGGGTTGGAAAGCAACGGGTTCTTGAAATGGGCAGAAACCAAAAGCTTTGCTGAAAAGATTATCAGCGCCTTTGATGTGCGCACGCCAGGGCCCGAGAATGCGGCCCGGTCGTTGTCAGGCGGCAACCTACAGAAATTCGTGATCGGACGCGAGGTATTGCAGAACCCCGATGTGCTGGTCGTGAACCAACCCACATGGGGGGTGGACGCCGCTGCCGCTGCGTCGATCCGGCAGGCCATTCTGGACCTTGCCGCCAAGGGCACGGCGGTGGTCTGCATCAGCCAGGATCTGGACGAATTGATGGAAATCTCGGACAGCTTTGCCGCCCTGAATGAAGGCAGGCTCAGCGCGCCACGCACAACCACGGGTCTGACCGTGGATGAGATCGGCCTGATGATGGGTGGTGCACATGGCATGGAGGTAGCCCATGTCTGATGCAAAACAAAATATGACGACGGGGGTGTGAGCAGATGATTGTATTGGAGAAACGGCCACAGCCGTCCAAGGCGTGGTCTTATGCGACCCCGGTTGTGGCGGTACTGGCGACGATGCTGTTTGGCGGCATATTGTTTGCCGTCCTGGGTAAAAACCCGGTTCAGGCCATCGGCACCATTTTCTGGGAGCCTCTGTTCGGTGAATTCGCCTTTTATTACCGCCCGCAGCTGTTGGTGAAGGGCGCGCCGTTGGTGCTGATTGCGATTGGCCTGTCGTTAGGCTTCCGCGCCGGTATCTGGAACATCGGCGCCGAGGGTCAGTATATCATGGGCGCCATCTTTGGTGCGGGGGCCGGGCTGGCCTTTTACCCGCTGGATGCCTGGTATGTCTTTCCGATCATGGTGATGGCAGGTGCGCTTGGCGGTTGGCTCTGGGCCTCTATTCCGGCCTTTCTGAAGGTGCGCTTTGGCACCAATGAAATTCTGGTCTCGCTGATGCTGGTCTATGTGGCTGAACAGATGATGGCCTCGGTCTCGCTGGGACTGCTGAAAAACCCCGAAGGGTTCGGTTTTCCGGGTTCACGCAATCTGCAATCCTATGAGAGTGCGCATAATGCCGAGCTGATCGCAGGATCGGGGATGCATTGGGGCGTTGTGACCGCACTGATAGCCGTGATCTTTTCCTATATCCTGCTGAACCGGCACATGCTGGGCTTTCACATCCGCCTGACGGGTGAGGCCCCGCGCGCAGCCAAATTCGCCGGGGTAAACCCAGCACGACTGATCCTGTTCTGTCTTGGCCTGTCAGGCGCACTGGCCGGGCTGGCGGGGATGTTCGAAGTCTCGGGCCCCTCGGGTGTTGTCAGCATCGACTTTAACGTCGGCTATGGCTTTACCGCGATCATCGTGGCCTTTCTGGGTCGACTGCATCCGGTGGGCATCCTGCTAGCCGGTGGTCTAATGGCGTTGACCTATATCGGTGGTGAAATTGCGCAGTCCCAAATGGGTCTTCCTGCCGCGGCCATTCAAGTATTCCAGGGGATGCTGCTGTTCTTCCTTCTGGCCTTCGACCTTTTGACCAACTACCGCATCCGTGCGGCCCGTAGCGAGGTGGCGTAATCATGGACCTTGGTGAGATTAATCCCGTACTTCTGGTCGCGTCACTTATGGTGGCTGCAACCCCCCTGCTTCTGGCCGCGATCGGTGAATTGGTCGTAGAAAAAGCAGGAGTTCTGAACCTTGGCGTAGAGGGCATGATGATCGTTGGCGCGATCAGCGGTTTTGCGATCTCGGTCGAGACTGGGTCGCCCTGGCTGGGCTTTGTCGCCGCCGCCATAGGCGGTGCAGTACTGTCCCTGCTGTTTGTGCTGCTGACGCAGGTGGCGCTGGCCAATCAGGTTGCCAGTGGCCTGGCGCTTACTCTGTTTGGTTTAGGGTTCAGCGCCCTGCTCGGTCAAAGCTATGTGGGTGTCAAACCCCCCAGCATGGGCGATATCCATATCCCGGTGATCAGCGATATTCCGGTGATCGGCCCGATCCTGTTTCAGCATGACCCGATCCTTTATGTCGGCATCGCTTTGACAGCGGCTGTCTGGGCTACACTTAAATACACTCGCGTCGGACTGATCCTGCGCGCGGTAGGTGAAAACCACGATGCAGCGCATGCGCTTGGCTATAAGGTGATCAAGATCCGCATCATGGCGATCCTGTTCGGCGGTGCCTGTGCCGGGCTGGGTGGGGCCTATATCAGCTTGATCCGGGTGCCACAGTGGACCGAGGGCATGACAGCCGGTGTCGGCTGGATCGCCCTGGCCTTGGTCGTCTTCGCCAGTTGGAAGCCATGGCGCGCCCTGCTGGGTGCCTATTTGTTCGGCGGTATCACCGTGTTGCAGCTGAATTTGCAGGCAGCGGGCGTTGCCATCCCGGTCGAGTATCTGGCAATGTCGCCCTACATCATCACGATCCTTGTGCTTGTGATCCTTTCCGCCGACAAAAGCAGCGCACCTGCCTCACTCGGCCGGATATTCCATGCCTCGCATTAGACGGGGACAACTGAACCAACTTGGGGAGTAACACATGAAAATTACTACATTTCTGGCAAGCGCCGCCATGGCGCTGGGTTTGGCAACTACTGCCATAGCCGAAGACAAAACCAAGGTCGGCTTTGTATTTGTCGGCCCGGTGGGCGACGGTGGCTGGACCTATGAACATAACAAGGGCCGTCTGGCGGTTGAAGAAGAGTTCGGCGACAAGGTCGAAACCGTGTTTGTTGAATCCGTGCCCGAAGGCCCGGATGCAGAGCGGGTGATGACCCAGATGGCGCTGGAAGGTGCAGACCTGATCTTTACCACCTCGTTCGGATACATGGATCCGACCATCAACGTGGCCAAGAAATTCCCGAACGTGAAGTTCGAACACGCGACCGGCTATAAAACAGCCGACAACGTTTCGGTTTATTCGGCACGTTTCTATGAAGGTCGTGCGGTACAGGGCCATATCGCGGGCAAGATGACCAAGTCGAACATTGTTGGCTATATCGGGTCCTATCCGATCCCCGAAGTGGTCCGCGGAATCAACTCGGCCTATATCCACGCCAAGAAGGTCAACCCGGATGTCGAGTTCAAGATCATCTGGGCCTACACTTGGTTCGATCCGGCGAAAGAAGCAGATGCCGCCACTGTTCTGATCGAACAGGGCGCGGACGTGATCCTGCAGCACACCGACTCGACCGCACCGCAAGCAGCTGCGCAAGAGGCGGGCAACGTCATCACTTTCGGCCAGGCCTCGGACATGAGCGAATACGCTCCGTACCCGCGCGTCTCGTCGATCATCGATGACTGGGCGCCTTACTATATTGCACGGACCCAGGCCGTCATGGATGGCACATGGGAAAGCGCCAATACATGGGATGGCATCCGCGAAGGCATGGTTGCAATCGGCGAAATCTCGGACGCGGTTCCCGCTGACGTCAAAGAAGAGGCACTGGCGCTGAAAGCGGCCATGGCCGCGGGTGAATACCACCCCTTCACCGGACCGCTGAAAAAGCAGGACGGTAGTGACTGGCTGGCCGAAGGCGAGACCGCAGACGACGGTACACTGGCCGGCATGAACTTCTATGTCGAAGGCTTGGAAGGTGAGATTCCGCAGTAAGGCGGCACAGGATAACGCAGAAAGGCCCGCCATGTGTGGGCCTTTTTTGATTTTGCCACCTGTTTTATGCCACTCTTGATCTTCGATAGCCCGAAACCAGCGCCAAGCACATTGATCCGCGGCTCTACCGATCAACGAGGACCAGATGAATTCAAAACGCGAATTGCTGCAGAAACTGTTGAAAGGTATCGAAACCGGGGATGCCGAGGCCGCAGCCGTCGTCAACGAAGAAAAATACATCCAGCACAATCCCCAGACCCATGAAGGCAGCGAGGGGCTGGCCACGTTGTTTGCCCGCCTGTCGAAAACAAATCCCAAGGTTAAATTTGTTCGCGTTTTTGAAGATGGCGAATTCGCTTTTGCCCATAACGAATATGATTTTGCCGAAGTTAAGGCCGCGTTCGAGGTCTTTCGGTTTGAAGACAGCAAAGCTGTTGAGCACTGGGATAACATTCAGCCCCTGCGCGGCCCAAACGCTTCGGGACGCGGCATGCTTGATGGGCCAACTGAAATCACGGATATTGACAGAACCGAACAGAACCGGGAATTGGTCGACAACTTCTCGCAAACGGTCCTGATAGACCGGAAAACCGAGCGGATGAAGGCGTTTGTTGATGCGAACCTGATACAACACGATCCCGATGGCGTTGACGGCATCGACGCCTATCGCATGGTGCTTGAAGCTAGATCAGACGCGGAGTTGATCGTTCAGTATCACCGCGTCCATCGTGTGCTGGCAGAAGGGAATTTCGTCCTGTGCATGAGCGAAGGTGCCAGTCACGGAAAACATACCAGCTTTTATGATCTGTTTCGGGTCGCAGACGGAGTGATCGTCGAGCAGTGGGGCACTATGGAAACCATAGCGCCCCGTAGCGAGTGGAAGAATGACAACGGCAAATTCTGATCTAAGTAAGGGCCGTTAATGCCCAGTCAGAACCAGCGTGTTCACCGGCATCAGGATCAAACGCAGGCGCAGACCCGCCGCATGAACCACGCCGATCGTGTCGACCACATGCAGGAAAGCAGAGTGCCAAAAGCCCAAATCTTCATGCTCCAGCCGCTCGTGGTTATCGGTGTAGACATTCGCCAGACAGTTGCTGCCGGGCGGGATATCATCCGCCATGCCCTTATAAAGCGGTTCAAAATAAACCAGGATCGAGCCCGGCACCTTGTTGGACTGCACGTCTCTCAGCTCGTCTGACGGGCGAATTTGTCCCGATGGGATCACATCCTGAACTTCGACCACCACAACCGGAATAACCGTGAACGGCTTGGTCATGCAGCCCAGCTCTCCGACCATGCCGGGCTTGATAACCTGCGCCGACATCTGATTGAACGCAGCCTGAAAGCGGTCATGCCCGGAGTTTGACGGCACAAGAATACCTGCTGGACGCAGCAGAGGACTGACGTAATCGCCAACCTGAAGGCCGAACTGTTCGATCCTCCCCGTCACACCCGCGTTGATCACAGTCTTGTCCAGCTCGGTCAAAGCAGCATCCAGGTTCGCATTGGCGCTGGCCAGTTGGGCCGGGATCAGCTCTTCGATTTGCTGTACGACGGCAGCGCGTTGCGATTCAGCCGCAACCAGCTTGGCCTCTCGTTCAGCGACAAGGTTTTCCAGCCGGTCAATCTCGGCCAGGCGGACGGCGCTTGACCCTTCGTCCCGCAGGGTCGTATTGCGTTGCAAGTCCTCCAGCGCCTGATCCAGCGCCGCTTTTGCGCCCGCGATCCCGGCGGCGGCCTCGGCCAGATCGGTCTCCGCGACTTTCAGTGACGCCTGAACTTGCGCGATCTGCGCATGCGCTGCCTCAACCATTGCAGTCTGAGTAAAGTCCTCGATCCGGAAGATTGGCTGCCCAGCAACGACCTGTTGGTTGTTGGAGACATAGACCTCGGACACTCGCCCACCCAGTTGCGGCAAGATCGTTACCGTGCGGAAATACGACGCCGCAGTTTTGCTGGCCGGGTGAAAATAGAACAGAGTGGTGATCACGGTCAGCGCCATAATGGCACAGGTTGTCAGACCCCAGCGCAGCTCGTACCACATGGTGAATAATGTGATCTCGTGCCCGATACGTTTTCCCTGCACAAAGCGGCGGAACAGATAATCAGGCAGCACTGTAACCAGCGCGCACATCAGTGTTTCAAGCATGTCCTATTGCTCCTGCTGCGCGACGGGTTCGGGGGATGGAACGGGATCGGGATCAGCAGGCGGTTGCGGCGCCAAAGATCGGATCGCATCGGCAATGGCACGCAAGGGCGCACCTATGTCGGGAAACTGGAATCCGGCGACCAGAATGGCTGCAATCCAGAACAATCCGTTATGAGTGAACAAAGCCAGCAGCGCAAGAATTCCCACAAGCTGAAACTGCGGGTGGTTGGATTCATGCGCGAGCTTTTCGGGGATCGAATGCAGGGTGAAATAGCCAACGCCGATCAGGATGATCACCACAACCGTGAAAATGAACATGACCGTCAAAAGAAAATCGCTGCCATCCGCCTGGGTCACGTAAGACGGAATGTGCCCCGTGGCCAATGGGTGTAAATCTGCTGTGCTCACCCTGCCCTCCTCTAAATGCTTTCCACTTCTTTGGATGGGTTGATGCGCAAATTCAACCCTGCTTAAAGTCTCAATTAGAATTCTACGGTCGTGCAGGGCGCATTCGACGTCAGAAAATCACGACTGCGGCCAGCAAAGGGGCGACATGATAGATTTCCTGATTATCGGCGGCGGTATTGCCGGGCTTAGCGTGGGCGCGCGGTTGTCAGAGCGCGGCCAGGTCACCGTGCTCGAAGGCGAAGAGGCGCTGGGCTATCACGCATCAGGCCGGTCCGCGGCTATGTTTGCACCCGCCTATGGTCCGCCTGCTGTTATTGCCCTCAACTTTGCCAGCGCAGCACATTTTGAGACGAATGACTATCTGTCGCCACGCGGCTGGGTTCTGATCGGCGGGAAAGACCAACACGATGTGTTTCACCGGGATGCCGATCAACTTGGCGGCCGACAGATTTCCTTTGACGCGGCACAATCCCTTATCCCGATCCTGAACCCCGAAACCGTCGGGTTCGCGGCGCACAGCGACAGTGAACAAGATATAGATACCGACCGCATGATGCAGGATTTCGCCCGGACGATCCGTGGGAATGGTGGATCCGTTCTGACCCGGCAAAGCGTCACGGCAATTCGCAAACATAGGCACTGGATCGTCGAGGCCACCGAGAGCTTTGAGGCACGACACATCGTCAATGCAGCCGGCGCCTGGGTTGACGAAATCGCGGCGATGGCCGGTATCGCGCCGATTGGTATCCAGCCGCGCCGCCGCTCAATGGCCCGTATCCCGGCCCCCGGCGGGCATGACTTGCGCGCCTGGCCCATGATGTTGGGTGCGGGCGAAAGCTGGTATGCTAAACCCGACGCGGGCAAATTGCTGGTCTCACCTGCCGATGCCGATCCGACCGCCGCCCATGATGCGTTTGCCGATGACATGGTTCTGGCCGAGGGCTTGGCCCGGTACGAGGCAATGGTCACCGAGCCTGTGACACGGGTCGAAACCAACTGGGCGGGCTTGCGCAGTTTCGCACCGGATGGCAGCCTGGTTTTGGGGCCCGATCCGACCGATCCTACGTTTATCTGGTCTGCCGGTCAGGGTGGTTACGGGTTTCAGACGGCCCCTGCTGCATCCCAACTGGTAGCGGATCTGACAGTCGGCAACCAATCAAGTCTGGACACGGCGACCATCGCCTCTCTGAGACCAGACAGGTTGCACAGATGAACAAGCGCCCGTTACCCTCCAACGCCAGCGTCGCGACTGTAGGAGAGAACGGTCAGTTGGTCGCTCCGGCAGCCAGCCGTAACGTCGGGGCTTTGTGTGATCTTCTGGACCAGTTCGCCCCTTTGACCGGACAAGCGCTGGAACTGGCAAGTGGCACCGGTCAGCACATCGCAGCCTTTGCCGAGTGCCGCCCCGGCATGCATTGGCAACCCAGTGAGGTTGAATCCGAACGGCGGGCCAGCATCAATGCCTACACCGCGGGCCTGCCGAATGTGTCTAAAGCAGAAGTTCTGGATGCAACCATCGAGGGTTGGCATCAGCCGTTTGGCGGCAGGGATCTGATCGTTCTGATCAATCTCTTGCACCTGATCAGCTGGGCCGAAGTGGAAACGCTTGTCGGTGAGGCAGCGCAAGCACTGAACGCGAATGGCCGGTTGATCCTTTATGGTCCTTTCATGCGCAACAATCGCCTGACCAGCGCGGGGGATCAACGATTTCATACAGCTCTGGTCCAGCAGGATGCTGAAATCGGATATAAAAACGACGGAGACGTTTCTGAGCTTTTGGCCAATCACGACCTGAAAATCCTGGAAGTCGCGGAGATGCCTGCAAATAACCTGGCCTTCATCGTGGAAAAATCTGACACCTGATCCAGATCAAAGCCCGACCGAGGCCAACTAAACATATTCCAAACACACGATGTTAAATGGAATGTAGCATGCCCTGGCAGGAAAAGATCAACGACACGCGAAAAGGTCTTCGCAATTTGAACGGCGCAATCCCTGATACCGCCCGCGCCTTCGGTGCGCTTGGCGCGGCGGTCAAGCAAGGCGGAACGCTGGACTACAAGACCAAAGAATTCATCGCTCTTGGCATATCCATAGCGGACCGATGCGAACCCTGTATCATGCTGCACACCGAAGCTTTGATCAAAGCCGGCGCGTCACGTGACGAGGTTTCGGACGTTCTGTCCATGGCGGTTCAGATGGGGGGCGGGCCGTCGATGATGTACGCCTCTAAGGCGCTGGACTGCTTCGACGAGCTGAGTGCATGAAAAAAGCCCGCGTGCTGCGGGCATTTGAAGGCGGCACCAAAAAGGTGCCGCCGTTCTTATCCAGATCAGCCGTCCTTGCGGATGACCTCGTTTTTCGGATCATAGGGGCTGTCGCATGTTACGACTGCATCCCACAATTTGTCCTGAAGCTTGACCTTCAGCTTGGTGCCTTCCACCGCCAGATCGGGCTTCACATAGCCCATGCCGATGGATTTCTCGAAGGCCACCGAATAACCGCCCGAGGTCAGACGACCGACGCGTTCACCTTCCGGCGTATACAGCACTTCACGGCCCCACGGATCGGCATCCTCCGGTCCGTCGATCAGCAGGGTGCAGCATTTCACGCGTACGCCAGTCTCTTCCAGCTTGGCCTTGCCATAGAAGTCTTTGGACAGATCGACAAAGCGCGGCAGGTCGGCTTCCAGCGGGGTCGCGTCGCGGCCCAGTTCGGTACCAAACGCGCGATAGGATTTCTCCTGACGCAGCCAGTTTTGGGCGCGGGCACCAACCAGCTTCATGCCATGCTTCTCACCGGCTTTTTCCAGCAGGTCGAACAGGTAGTTCTGCATCTCAATCGGGTGGTGAAGTTCCCAACCCAGCTCACCGGTATAGGCCACGCGGATCGCGTTGACCGGGCACATGCCCAGTTCGATCTGACGGGCCGACAGCCATGGGAAGCGCTTGTTGGACAGTGCGGTTTCCGGATCGGCGTCTTTGATGACCTCTTTCAGAACGTCCCGCGATTTGGGTCCGGCGATGGCAAAAACGCCCCACTGAGTGGTCACATCTTGGATCTCGATGTAACCGAACTCCTCCATCTTGTCCTCGGCCGCCTTGCGCAGGTAATCGGCGTCGTACTCAGTCCAGGCACCAGCAGAGACGATGTAGTAGTTGTTCTCGCCGTTACGGACGATGGTGTATTCGGTGCGGGTGGTACCGTGCGAGGTCAGCGCGTAGGTCAGGTTGATACGACCGACCTTGGGCAGCTTGTTGCAGGTGAACCAATCCAGGAACTGGGTCGCACCGGGGCCTTTGACGACATGCTTTGTGAAGGCCGATGCGTCGATCAGGCCAACGCCTTCGCGGATCGCCTTTGCTTCGTCAACGGCATGCTGCCACCAGCCACCGCGGCGGAACGAGCGGGCATCATGGTCGAAGTTTTCGGGTGCATCCAGCGGACCGAAATAGTTCGGGCGCTCCCAGCCGTTAACCCAGCCAAACTGTGCGCCACGCGCTTTCTGACGGTCATAGGCCGGAACAGTCCGCAGCGGGCGGCAGGCAGCACGTTCTTCATCGGGGTGGTGCAGGATATAGACGTGCTCATAGCACTCTTCGTTCTTGCGCGCCGCGAACTCGGTGGTCATCCAGTTGCTGCTATAGCGTTTGGGATCCAGCGAGGCCATGTCGATCTCGGCTTCTCCATCGACCATCATCTGGGCCAGATAGTATCCGGTGCCGCCTGCGGCGGTGATACCGAACGAGAACCCCTCGGCCAGCCACATGTTGCGCAGACCCGGAGCCGGACCAACCAGCGGGTTGCCGTCGGGCGTGTAGCAGATCGGGCCGTTGAAATCGTCTTTCAGGCCGGATTCGGCACAGGACGGCACGCGCTCGGCCATTGCCATATACTGATCTGCAATCCGGTCGAGATCGAGCGGGAACAGATCAGCACGGAAGCTGTCCGGCACGCCGTGTTCGAACTGCGCCGGCGCACCATGTTCATAGATCCCCAAAATCCAGCCGCCGCGTTCCTCGCGTGCGTAGGATTCGTTGTCGGCATCGCGGACAACAGGGTGTTCGGGGTTGCCCGCTTCACGCCATTTGACCAGCTCAGGGTCTTTGTCCATGACGATGAAGGTGTGTTCGACCGGGATCGCGGGCATCTTGATGCCCAGCATTTTCGCGGTCCGCTGTGCGTGGTTGCCCGATGCGGTCACGACATGCTCGGCGGTGATAACCACCTGCTCATCCGACGGAATGAGGTTACCGCCCTTCTCGACCATTTTGGTGCAGGTGACTTCCCAATGAGTGCCATTCCAATGGAAGGCATCGGCCTGCAGCTTGCGAACGATCTCAACACCGCGTTGACGCGCACCCTTGGCCATCGCCTGTGTCACGTCTGCTGGGTTAATATAGCCGTCCTCGGTGTGATAGATCGCGCCCTTCAGGTCCGAGGTCTCGATCAGCGGCCAGCGTTCCTTAATCTGGTCCGGAGTCAGCCATTCATAGGCAACGTCACAGGTTTCGGCGGTGGACGCGTACAGCATGTATTCGTCCATGCGCTCCTGGGTCTGCGCCATGCGCAGGTTGCCAACCACGGCGAAACCCGCGTTCAGGCCGGTCTCATCCTCAAGCTGCTTGTAGAAATCGACCGAGTATTTGTGGATATGCGTCGTCGCATAGGACATGTTGAACAGCGGCAGCAAACCCGCCGCATGCCAGGTCGAGCCTGATGTCAGTTCGTCCCGCTCGATCAGCATGACATCGTCCCAGCCTGCCTTGGCCAGATGATAGGCAATCGAAGTGCCGACGGCGCCGCCGCCAACGACCAGTGCTTTGACTTGGGTTTTCATAGCCGGGTGTCTCCCCTTGGAATCTGTTGCCACCATATGGCGCAATCAGCGCCCACCGCGCGACATTCATCCGACCAGTGATATAAAAAAAACGACCCTCAGACATCTGGGGGTCGTTTTTCCTAAAAGTTTTGAACTTTCTCAGCCGCCAGACAGCGAGCAGGTCTTGCGCGCATCTTTGAAGGCGCATTTGCCCGAAGACCCTGCTCCACCCTTGTTCACACGAATCTCGGATGCTTCGTTCACACGTTTCCCAGAAGCATCGGCAGTTTCTGAACCTTTAAAAAACGACTTCAAACCGCCGAACAAACCGCCCGAGCTTTTCGGTTCGACCTCTTTTTCTTCCGACCCACCCGTTAGTTTCCCGAAAAGTCGCCCAAAAACACTGCCGCCAGAACCATCCGCATCTGCGTTTTCAATTTCCAGGCCAGCCAACCCTTTGCGATACCCGATCTGGATCAAATCATCCGGGGATTGGATATTGTTTGCGGTCAGATCGAAAGCATCAGATGGCAACCCGTGTTGTGCCGCCATTGTATTGGCAAGCAAGGCCAACCCGTTGATGTTTTCGATCCGCAACTGAGCAATCTCGCTGCGCAGCCGGGTGAACTCGGCCCGGACTTCGGCCATTTGCAAGGCGCGCTCTATGCCGCCATCCGGGTCGGTAACCGCCTCGTTTCCTACACCAGGCACCGGCCGGCTAAGCAACGCGTTCATCCCATCATAGTCAAGCTGGCTGAGGAATATGCGCACATCCTGCTCAGGGGCATCCGTGTACATCTCAACACGTATTTCCTCACCCAGACCCAGGGTGCCCGTATAGATCTGGAACCCAACCGGCTGTGTCAGATCCGTCACTTTGGCAGTGATCATCGACCAGACTTTACGGACATCGAGATGGATCGGGCTGTACTCAGCTTCGACGAACTGAAAATAGGCAACGCCCCCGATCACACCGAACGGAGCATAATTGCTGGCGCCGAAATCCATCGAGTCGATCGATCTTGCGATATTGCCCGCAAGTGAATCCGCGGAAGCCTCCTGCCGCAGTTTGATCTCAATCCAGTAAGTGTGACCAGCCTTTTCATAAACCCAGCTTACCTTATCCAGTTTTTTGGCCTGTATTTCAGCTTTTTGAACCGCCACCTTACTGGCAAGCGGGCGCGCGGCCTCACTGACTGATTTCAAGCCCCCCCCTTCACGCGCATCGAGCGTGAAGTCACTGTCCATTATTGCCCGACGCGAAAGCTCTGAATCCGGGACCGGCATATAGGGCTTGCCCCCTGCGCGCCAACGCTTCTGGCGGTCGCGTTCTGCCGCTTCGGCATCCAGTTCTTCATGATAAAGGGCGAACCGCGTTTTGAGCGTTTCCACATAGCCGTTTGCCGACAGCGTACCTTGGTGTTTCTTATCCTGCTGGTAGTAATCCAGCCCGACGACAACCAATCCAACAATCAGCGCAAACCCGATCAGCCGCAACGCGTCCATCAAATTACCTCAATATTCATTCACTGCTTATTTCGCGCAGAATCTTTGAAAATTGAGGCATCCTTGTGGCCTAGATACGGAATAATCCGCGCGGTTTTTACCCGTCCCTAGCCGGAAATATTTTTCCCGGGTTCATGATATTGTCGGGATCAAGCGCCTTTTTCACCGCCTCCATAAAGGTCAGCGCTGCCCCTAGCTCCTTGGCCAGGTATGACCGCTTTCCTTGCCCGATCCCATGTTCCCCGGTACAGGTTCCCTCCATCTCGATCGCAAGGTCATTCAACCACCCAACAAACCCGTCCGCCTTGGCCACTTCGTCGGCGTTTTCCATATCGATCAACAGCAAGGTGTGAAAATTACCGTCCCCCACATGCCCGACAATCGGCGCCAAAAGCTCAAGTTCCTTGGCCTTGTTCCGGGTCGCAGTCACGCATTCTGCCAGTCGCGAGATCGGTACGCAAACATCGGTTGATATGCCCCGCGCACCGGGGCGCAACTGCAAGCTGGCCCAATACATATCATGGCGTGCCTGCCAGAGTTTGTTGCGTTCTTCGGTTGTCGAAGTGGCCGCGAAATCTGTGCCGCCGAACTCTTCGGCGATCTGACCAAATGTCTCAGCCTGCTCGACCGCACCACCAGTCGATCCATGAAACTCCAATAGCAAAAGCGAGGTTTCCGGTAAGGCCAGTCCCGAATAGGCGTTTGCGGCCTTCACCGACACCTCGTCCAACAACTCGATCCGGGCCACGGGAACGCCGTACTGGATCGTCATCATTACAGCCTGACATGCCGCGTCGACAGAAGGAAAAACACAACGCGCCGAGGTGATCGCTTCGGGGATGCCTTGCAGACGCAGAGTGAGTTCTGTGATGATGCCCAGCGTGCCCTCTGCGCCTACCATCAGGCGGGTCAAGTCATACCCGGCCGACGACTTTCTGGCCCGCTGCCCGGTCCGGATGATTTGCCCGTCCGGCATCACGGCCTCAAGGCTAAGGATATTGTCCTTCATCGTACCATAGCGCACCGCATTGGTTCCCGAGGCACGGGTCGCCGCCATACCGCCCAGCGAGGCGTTCGCACCGGGATCAATCGGAAAGAACAGACCCTGATCACGCAGATGAGTGTTCAGCTCTTCTCGCGTTACACCTGGTTGCACGACACAATCCAAATCACCGGAATGAACGGCCAGTACCTTGTTCATCTGAGACAGATCAACCGAAATGCCACCGGCTGGCGCGTTCACATGCCCTTCCAGCGAGGTTCCGGTGCCAAAGGCAATCACAGGGACCTTATGCGTGGCGCAGGCCTTGACGATTTCCGAGACTTCCTGGGTCGAATGCGGAAACACCACTGCATCAGGGGGCTGGTTTTCGATCCATGTGGTCGTATGCCCGTGCTGCTCGCGGATCGCCTGACCCGTTTGCAAACGGTCGCCGAATTGCTGTTTCAGAATGCCGACGACCGTTTCAATCCCCGCCTCGTTTCGCCGAAGCGACTTTGCTTGCACCATGCTTTCCCTTTCTGACTGGCCGCTAGACTATTCGCCCAGCGCAATGCCCTCACGTCGCGGATCGGCACCGCCTGTCAACATGTCCCCGATCTCGATGGCATGAAGACCTGATGTCAGATCACGCGCGTTGACCTCATAGCCAAGTTCGGTCAGCGCATCCGAAAGCCCTTCGGCCCCGGTGCCCTGTTCCACGTCGAACGTGCCGAAACGATTGACCAGATGCGGCAGTGCCAAGGCCTGTTGCACATCCATATCCCAATCTGCCCAGGCGATGATCGACTTGGCAACATAGCCGATAATCCGGCTTCCGCCCGGCGATCCGATGGCCAGAACCGGTGCACCGTCCTGCATCACAATGGTCGGGCTCATGGATGAGCGCGGGCGTTTGCCCGGTTCCAGACGGTTGGCAATCGGAACGCCATCACTGTGGGTTTTGAACGAGAAATCCGTCAGCTCATTGTTCAACAGGAACCCGTTGGTCATCAGCCGCGATCCAAAGCCGTTTTCGATCGTCGTGGTCATGGACAGCACATTGCCATACTGGTCCACGATCGAAATATGCGAGGTCGACGGAAGTTCCAGCGAGATATCATCCGCCCAGTTCGAGGCATGGTCAAATTCGGGATTCCCCGGAACGGCGTCGATCAATGCGGCCTCACCGCTCAGCAACGCGCCCCGTTCGGACAAATAGGCAGGATCGACCAGCCCCTGTGTCGGCATCGGGACAAAATCATGGTCAGCCATATAGCGCCCACGGTCGGCAAAAGCCAAACGCGAAGCATCCCCAATCAGCCGCCAGGATCTGATATCTTCGGGGCCTGACGCTGCCAGATCATAGCCGTTCAACATGCCCAGAATCTGCCCAACCGTCAGCGCCCCTGAGGATGGCGGGCCCATTCCGCAGACTTCATAAACGCGGTAGGTGGCACAGACGGGGTCACGTTCGATGACCTGATAAAGCGCCAGATCTGTACCAGACAGCACGCCCGGATTCCCAGGCGCGTTGCGAACCGTGCTGACGATCCCGGCGGCAATCTCTCCTCCGTAGAATCCAGCTGATCCTTCCGCAGCCATGATGCGCAGCGTTTCCGCATAGGCCGGGTTCGTCAACCGCTGCCCCTGTGCAAGCGGCTGTCCTTCCGGCAGGAAATACGCGGCTGTCTCGGGAAATCGCGACAGGCGTTCCGCGTCATTCTCAACAAGGCTGGCCAATCGAGGGGAAACCAAAAAACCCTCATCAGCCAAATTAATGCCGTCAGAAAACAGGCCGGGCCACGGACTGCGGCCCCAGCGGCGATGCGCCTCTTCCAACAAAGCCGGGGTGCCGGGTGTGCCGACAGAAAGTCCCCCGACAACCGCATCAAAGAATTTCAGCGGTTCGCCATTCTCGTCCTGAAACAGACGATGGGTGGCCTCAAGCGGGGCGGATTCACGTCCGTCCAGTGTTGTCAGCTTGCCAGAGGCCGCATCATACCAGACCAGAAATGCACCACCACCAAGGCCCGAGGATTGCGGCTCGACCAAACCAAGTACAACCTGCACGGCAACCATCGCATCAGCCGCCGAACCGCCTGCCCGCAGCACCTTGGCCCCAGCCTCAACCGCCAGAGGGTTGGCCGCGGCCACCATCCAGTTCTGCGACGTCACGGGTTCACCGGCCAATTTCGCTTCGAGTGAGGCTATGACTTCTGCGGTCAGGCCTTGAACCTGCCCGTCAGTACCACCCTCGGGTGCAACTGCATCCGCAGCTTCCTGAGAGGCCAACGGCCCGGCAAAGGTCATGGTTGCCAAAAGCAATCCCGAAATCAGACTTCGTTTCATAGTATCCTCCTGAAAAATTGACTTTGTATCGTCCGGCCACCAAGCCGCGTACTATAACATGGACGGAACAACCTGGTCCGGTGGTCGGTGGCCGTCTTCGAATGTCTTGATATTTATGATAACTTTTTCACCCATTTCGATCCGCCCCTCAAGCGTGGCAGATCCCATATGCGGCAACAGAACCACGTTCGGCAACTGCCGTAGGCGAGGGTTCACCTTCGTTCCGTGTTCATAAACGTCAAGACCTGCACCTGCGATATCGCCTGACCGGATTTGGCGGGTTAGCGCGTTTTCATCGACTACTTCGCCACGTGACGTATTGACTAGCACTGCACTCGGCTTCATCAGCTTTAGCCGCCGGGCATTCATCAGGTGGAAAGTCGAAGGCGTAGACGGGCAGTTGACCGAGATCACATCCATCCGTGCGACCATCTGATCAAGGCTTTCCCAATAGGTCGCCTCAAGCTCTTGCTCTGTCTCCGGTCTCAACCTACGACGGTTGTGGTAATGTATCTGCATTCCGAAGGCACTGGCACGACGGGCAACCGCCTGACCAATCCGGCCCATCCCCAAAATGCCAAGACGCCGCCCACCGATCCGCCCACCCAGCAACGCGTTGGGTGACCATCCTTGCCAGTCCCCTTTTTGCATGACGGACAGCCCCTCGGGGATGCGGCGGGTCACGGCCAATATCAGCGCCATAGTCATATCCGCAGTATCGTCGGTCAGCACACCGGGCGTATTCGACACAAGGATGCCGCGCTGACGGGCGGTTGCGACATCGATATTGTCAACCCCTGCCCCATAGTTGGCGATCAGTCGCAGCCTTTCACCCGCCCGCCCCAGCAATCCGCCATCAATCGAGTCTGTAACCGTTGGTACAAGTACATCCGCTTCTTGTACGGCCGCTACAAGCTCTTCTCGGGTCATGGGTGCGTCGTCCGCACGCAACCGGACATCGAACAGCTCGCTCAATCGGGTTTCAACAGCCTCGGGCAACCGTCGCGTAACGACAACACTCAGACGTTCTCTAGGCACCTGTGTACTCCCACTGCTTTGCAAACTTTCGCGCGTCATGGCATCGTGGCGCAGGATAGGGCGGGGCACAAGAACCCCTGGGCATTGATCCAACCTTTTTTCGAAGCAAAATTAACAGGCATAAGAGCAGACTGTCAGTGAGTGTTCTCCTACCAGTAAATCGCCGGATTCTGGCGCTTTTTTCAGTAATTTTGCTTGTGCTTGGTCCCTTTGTGGCCAGCGCACAGGATAAGCGCGGCCAGGTCACGAATCTGCCTTTGCCACGGTATGTTTCCATGAAAGCGGCCGAGGGAAACGTGCGCAGAGGACCATCCCTGTCGCATCGAATCGACTGGGTGTTCAAACGGCGCGGGATGCCTTTGCAGGTGACGGCGGAATATGGCAACTGGAGAAAGGTTCAGGACCGCGATGGCGCAGGGGGTTGGGTCCATTACGCCTTGTTGTCTGGCGTGCGCACAGTACTGATCGAATCCGACTTGCTGCCGGTCT
The DNA here is from genome assembly GCF_059609905.1 of Ruegeria sp. YTSA226. Classification (NCBI taxonomy): domain Bacteria; kingdom Pseudomonadati; phylum Pseudomonadota; class Alphaproteobacteria; order Rhodobacterales; family Roseobacteraceae; genus Ruegeria; species Ruegeria sp. YTSA226. Next base: position 13,917 of record NZ_JBXWMQ010000018.1, on the reverse strand, counting down.
ATTCCAACCCGGACCCAAACTCGCAGGTCAGTGCGCGGTTTGAAACCGGCGTTGTCGCGCGGCTTGGAACCTGCACGATCGAGTGGTGTCGCATCTCTGCAGGTGGATATCGTGGCTGGGCCCTGAAATCCAACCTTTGGGGCGTCGATCCCTCAGAGATTCGCGAGTAGCGCTGATCTCAGAGCAACCGGCAATGAAGTTCCCGATCCGCCACTCTCGAACTTGCTTATTCTTGTTATCTGCTTCGGCATTGGGCGGCCCTACGTAAGCAGGAGGCGCAACAAAGGGGTGCAGCGCCAGAAAGACCACATTCGCGACTGCCACTCGCCCTCGTTAAACCAATCGAAAACCTGCTTCCTGTCCGCCTGCCAGACGAATCCTCGCCCGGCCCAGCCGTTCAACATCTGTCCGCAGAGTCATGCTTCTTTGGCGGAAGAGCCAATTCACAGCCGTTGCCGTCAAACCATGTTCAACACCTTCGGGCAGGAAGAGGTGCTGCTAACATGACCCGTGAAAGATGCTCTGAATTTTTTTTATAACTGGCCTAATTTTTTTGCCTGAAAGCTCTTGAACCCTACCAACAACAATCGTAGATAGCGCCTCACCGTTGGGGTGTAGCCAAGTGGTAAGGCAGCAGTTTTTGGTACTGTGTATCGTAGGTTCGAATCCTACCACCCCAGCCAGTTCATCAGATCATAGAACGACAACAGGCTCTTGGGGCTAAACCCTCCGAGAAATGCCCCCGTTTATGCCCCAGCCACCCGAACCACCCGTTAACAATCATAGCGGGTTCTGCGGGGGTGCCCCTCCCACGTTGCGGGAGGAACGGGTTAGCTGTTCCGAAGTCGAGGTTTCTGCATAGCCACAGGTCTATAGCATACCCCAATCGACCCCGTTCGCCTGCCGGTCACGCTCATCCTCAAGGTTATCACGGCGGTCACCGATGGTCAGATGGCGCGGGTTCACGCAGCGACGGTTATGGCAGCGGTGCCGGATCACCTGATCGCGGGTGGCGGCAAGCCGATGAAGGATGCAATAAACGAACCTGTATGCGCGATCCTGTTGTCCTCGGAATCGTAGCTTTCTCGGTCCAACAGTTGGCGTGACCCAGCAGCCGTTTTCATCTTCTTCAGTTTCATTTAACAGCTCCTCTACTCTCTCAGTGGCTTCTTGGTGATGGTTGGCGATCAGTTCCGTGTACCATTCTTGATGCCGATCCATCGCGATGAACAAAGGCGCTCTCATCAGATGATCTCCACTTCGTCTTCATCTGGGTCGATGGGTTGGTCATAACCAACCGAACCTCTCACCCGTCCACCAGCGACCTGATAGTCGGGATGAACCCAGACCGTCCGGGCATGATCGACACCACCCCACTTCACGTTTTCAGAACGCCATCGAAGTTCAGGCATCATGTGACGAATGCGGTTCTGATTGGTCTTCAGATCTTCGATGAATAACTTAGTCAATTTCTCCTGAGGTATGGCGAAGCGACCAAGCCCATTGATATGCTCCTCGAGACGAACCAGAAGCACCTCCCGAGACGCACCCATGATCTGCTGCATAACCGGTGTTTTGATAAGCGACAGGTTCAGTGAGCGGGGGTTAAAGTCATTCGACTGACGGTGCTCCATCAACCCGTTATAGAGCCGAGCGACATTCTCCGGTTGGTCCATCCATGCGTTGAACTCGCCAATGAAGTTACCGAAGTTTTCAGCCTCTGGCCCGGACGCATGTCCATCATGATCAACCTCGACCACGTAGTAACGACGATCACCGCCCTCAATCCAAAGCGGAAGATGGTTGGTCGTGAAGACGAAACAGCAGCACTGATCGACCTTTTCGACCTCTCGCCCCTTGGCCTCCGAGACTGTCACCCGTTCTGTGATGTAAGTCTTCAGGGTGTTCCCTTGTGGTGAATCCGGCTTCAGTTGAAGTTCCTCTGATACCACAAGCTTACTGTCCAGAATCGGCTTGTTGAACTTCCCGGTCAGCTTGGCAACGCTGTTTTGCGTGATCGAGTTTTCTTCCCCGAACAGCTTGGTGATCAGGGTGCAGAGGGTGCATTTACCTGTCCCTTTAAATCGGGAGTAAAAGAACAAAGCCCAAGCTAGTTTCTCAGCCTCATTCTGAAGACCCCACGAAACCCAATCCTTGACGACGCGGCGGTCAGCCTCGTGGCCGAAGATACGCTCAAGAAACCGATCGAACATAGTCGTGTCAGCGTCGGCCACTGCAAGGTCGCGATAGGCCGGTTCATTCCAAGCGTTGAGAGCAACTGTATCGCCCTCAGGTATGATCGGCTCTTTGATGTCGGGGCGGCATTTCGTAGTTCCGTTCCATATCCGAACATTCTGGCTAGGATCATCGTGGATTTCTTCGAAAGCCCGCTGAAACACCGCTCGCACATGGCCTGGAGTAAACTCCATCGTGGGGTAGTTGCTCCGCATCCTACCCAAGCAGATACGTTTGGCCTCCGCCTGCGACAGAGGATGTGAGGGACGTTCAGGTAGATAGAACTGATTTTTATAGCGGACAACCCACTTGCTGATCTGCCGAGCAAGTAATGCCACGTCCTTTTCGATATCAGTTGCCGCCTCAGGTAGAGTTGGGGCGTTCCGGATCACACGGTAGCAAGGTCGACAATACGGACAAAGTGGGTGTTCAAGGAACCTTTTAAAGTGCCTTTTCAATGAACTTTGAAAAAAGCTCACCCTGCGAATTGATCCTAAGTTTCGCGTAAATGTTGCGTCTGTGGATGCGGACTGTGCCTGGAGAGATGCCGAGAATTGTGCCGACAGCTTCTGCCGAATGGCCCTTCAATGTGAACTCAACAACTTCTCGTTCTCGTGGTGTCAGAACGCCATCGCCAAATGCCTGGAATGCTAGATCGACACGACGACTAACGCCATTCGCTGCGGCGCCGCGGGCCATCGATGGAAAGTCACTCCAATGTTTGCAACAGGCTGCCCGAACGAGCGGCCATAGAGCGTGCAAATGGCGAATTTCCTTGGCGGAAAAAGGCTTCTCTGCTCGCATGAGCGAGACCACAACCATCCCAGCGCTTGGGATATCGATAAAGTAGCCAATCTCCTCTGCTAACCCAGTCCTTTTGTAATAGCTGCGATAGTATTCGCCCTGATAGAACCTGTCCGGTGCGATATCGCGCATGCGGTACAGACCCGGTGTTATCGGTTTTGTCGCGGCCAAAAAAAATGGATCAAGTACGTAGGGCCCGGCTTGGTAGTCCTCAACAAAAATACGCCGTTTGCTTTTGGGGAAATCGTCGTGAAGGTCTATTGGTGCTTCGGTTCCGACATGGCCAAACACTACAGTAAAATCGAATGGCGCGACCTGCCGTAAGCCATCTGCTAAAACACAGGGAAACTCTGGGGTTCCGATCTTCTCCACGACCCTGCCGGCCTCCTCCATCCAATCGTACACACGCAGCTCCAGATTTTCGAAAAGCACCCCTATACCCCAATTGTGGTATATACAGTTATTCCGAGTTATTGTTACTTTTTTCTTGTTTGAGTGGTATGCCAGTAAATGCCAAAAAATCAAGCAAAAGGAAAACGGCAGTATATGAGCTTTGACATGAGCGTCACCATGCAGACGATTGCGGAACTCCGAGGAGTGACCAAGACCTTCGGGAATGTGGTCGCTGCCAAAGACCTGAATCTTTCCATTGGGAAAGGAGAGTTCCTGTCATTCTTAGGCCCATCTGGTTGCGGCAAAACCACTGCACTTAGAATGCTGGCAGGTTTCGAGAAGCCAACCGAAGGTCAGGTGTTGCTCGATGGAGAAGTCGTCAACGACTTGGATGCGCACCATCGCCCAGTCAACATGGTGTTTCAGCACTACGCTCTTTTTCCTCACCTGAGTGTGTTCGACAACATCGCGTACGGCCTGCGCCAACAACGACCACGCGTAGACAAACAAACAATCGCGACAAAGGTTGAGCAAGCGCTGGAAACTGTCCGTCTTGGTGGATTTGGCCCACGTCGCATCTGGGAGATGTCTGGTGGTCAGCAGCAACGCGTCGCTTTGGCGCGTGCGATCGTAAACGAGCCCAAGCTTTTGCTGCTCGATGAACCAATGGCTGCTCTGGATCGAAAGCTTCGAAAAGAAATGCAGTTTGAACTGCAGAACCTGCAACGACAACTAGGAATAACTTTTGTCCTCGTCACGCACGACCAAGAAGAAGCGCTTTCAATGTCCGACCGAATTTGTGTGATGGAAGGCGGCAGTATTGTGCAGGTAGGCAGCCCACGTGAACTCTATGACATGCCCCGCAGCCGCTATGTGGCAGGATTTGTAGGCACCTCGAATTTCTTTGATGCAACCGTAACTGACGCAGCAGCCGAGCAAATCACTGTGCGTTTAGCGAGTGGCCAAAAGGTGCACGGAACTCCGGAGATCCCAATCGATGTAGGGCAGGTAGTGTGCGTCAGTATCCGCCCTGAACAGATCACGCTGACCCGCGCGCTACCCGCAGATGAAATCGCTCTGCCAGTTACCATTCAAAATCGGATCTTCCTTGGGGAGCACACAGAATACCTTGCGCGCAACGAAGCACTGGGTGATTTCCACGTACTTGTGCCAAGGCAAGCGGAATTGAACGAGGGGACGTTCAATGCGGGAGAGCAGGCCTTTGTTTCATGGGGCGAAGGCGCACTGCTGATCCTGGAAAATTAACAAATCCCGCAATCCAACAACAGAGAGGTTCACAATGACCAAGGATAATGGGACTATTTCCAAGCATAAGTTCATGGAAGAGCTTCGCCGGTACCAAAAGGGTTCGGTCACACGGCGACATTTTTTGGGCGTGACAGGTCTTGGGATGGCAACGGCCGTTCTGGGCACGGCTATGCCTGGGTTGCGTCCACGCCCGGCATTTGCTGCCGGAGACATTGGCGACCGAGTGATCCTCGCCACGTGGCCGAACTACCATGACGAGATGAACTTCGAAGCCTTCACGGAAGCCACTGGCGCTCATGTTCAGGTCAATGTTTTTGGCTCGAACGAAGAGATGTTGGCAAAACTGCAGGCAGGTGGGTCTGGTTGGGACGTTTTCGTACCGACGAACTACACGATCACTACGTATGTGGGCGAAGATCTGATCATCCCGCTCGATACGTCCAAACTGCCAAACTACGACGCAGGTTCATTCGAACAACGCTTTTCGGATGCCGGCTCTGTCGATGGCCAACTTTACGCGGTGCCGAAAAACTGGGGCACGACCGGCTTTGCAGTGAATACTAGCAAGCTTGACGGCGCTCCGACTCCAACCACATGGAAAGAGTTCTGGGACCTTACTATGGAAGGTTACTCAGGTCGGACAATGGTGCATGATTACCAACTCACCACCATCGGTAATGCCCTGAAATACTTCGGCTACTCCTTCAACTCGGTCGATGAGAAGGAACTGGCCGATGCCGAGAAATTGTTGCTGGATGCTAAACCGCATCTGTTTGCAATCTCGTCGGACTATCAGCCACCGATGCGTAACGGTGACGCCTGGATGACGATGTGCTGGACAGGTGACGGCAAGCAGATGAATGTCGACATGCCTGAAATCGCCTACGTTCTGGGAGCTGAGGGCGGTGAACTCTGGTCCGACTACTACGCTATTCCTAAGGGCGCACCCCATATGGATGCCGCTTATGCCTTGATCGACTTCCTGCTGAACCCGGAAGTTAATGCGAAAGAAGTCCTCGCTCATGGCTATCCATCGGCTGATGCTCGCACCAATGCGTTGCTGCCGAAGGAATTGCTGGAAGATCCGATCCTTTATCCGGCAGCTGACCTTCTGAGTGCGCTCGAGTTCGGCGCGGCGGCTACGCTAACCGATCCAAACCGTGCCGAGTTGCTCGCCCGCTTCAAGTCGGCCTAAGCGGCAAGGCCGCCAATATCGGAAAAGACGAGGACAATATGACCGAACGAGGCAGAAAAGCACTGTTGCTGGCACCGGCAGGAATATGGCTTTTGGTAATGCTTGCCCTTCCTCTGCTGGTCGTCTTCGTCTTTTCCTTTGGCGAACGGGGTGCCGCCGGAGGCTATGTTCCAGCGTTCACGTTGGAACAATATGCCAACCTTCCTGCGCGATGGACGGCGTTTAAGAACACTTTGATCCTTGCACCTCTGGGGACTATCGCTGCGTTGGTAATTGCCTACCCGCTCGCCTACTTTCTTGCGGTGCGTTGTCCACCAAAGTGGAGAACTTCGCTGTTGATCCTGGTGATCGTGCCGTTCTGGACATCGATCCTGATCCGGTCATACGCATGGATTTTCATCCTTGGGGGGCGTGGCTTGCCCGCTTTACTGGAGTCGATCGGCATCGATGATGTCCGCCTGATAAATACGCCGTTCGCCGTGCTTGTTGGGATTGTCTATGGGTATCTACCTTTGATGGTTTTCCCAATTTTTGTAAGCTTGGACAAACTGGATAAACGCCTTCTGGAAGCCTCGGCTGATCTCGGCTCTACCCCATGGCGTACGTTCCGTCAGGTGACACTTCCTTTGTCGGTACCTGGTATCGCAACTGGCTGCATGCTGGTCTTCATCTTGCTGATGGGCGAGTTTCTGATCCCAGCGATCTTAGGTGGCGGAAAGGTCTTTTTCGTCGGAAATGCGTTGGTGGACCTGTTCCTGCAGTCTCGAAACTGGGCGTACGGATCGGCGGTCGCAATGACTCTGGTTGTCGTAATGCTTGTCACTGTCTCAATTTACATGAAATTCATCTCGCGTCTGGGTGGCCAGCGCGAAGATGTCTCGCTGATGTGAGGATCCGATGCGCTTATACGCGATTTGCGTCTACCTTTTTCTCTATATTCCCATCGGCATCATCGCGCTTTTCAGCTTCAATGCCGGACGACACGCAAGCCAGTTCATGGGTTTCTCGACCCAATGGTATGGCAAAGCGCTCAACAACCCATTTGTTATGGACGCGCTCGAGACCAGTCTGCTTGCAGCATTCATAACTGCTTGCCTCGCATCCACTCTCGGAACTATGGCTGCCATCGCTTTACAAGGGGTTAAGGGATGGCTCCGAACTTTGTTCGACGCGATGATTTATGTTGCGATAATGATACCCGGTATCGTCATCGGTATCGCGACGCTCATTGCCTTGGTTACCGTATTCGGCTGGCTTAACCCAGTTCTTGCCAGCCTATGGCCCGATGGAGCAAATCCCCCGCAACTTTCCATGGGGATGCCCACGCTTGTCGCTGCGCACACCATGTTCACAATGGCGCTGGTCATAATCATCGTACGTGCAAGGCTATCGGGTATGGACCGCGCGCTCATGGAAGCTTCGGCGGACCTCTTTGCGACGCCCTGGGGCACCTTTCGGCAGGTGACACTGCCGTTGATAGCCCCGGCAATTTTGGCGGGCTTCCTGCTCAGCTTCACTTTCTCATTTGATGATTTCATCATCGCGTTCTTCGTAGCTGGCTCAGAAACAACCCTGCCAATCTACATATTCTCATCCATCCGGCGCGGCGTAACGCCCGAGATCAATGCCATAGGCACTATGGTTATGGGCGCGTCGCTCTTGCTTCTCGTTACTGCGCAACTTCTTTTGCGCCGAGGCGCCTCAAAATCGAATAGTTAAATAAAGGAGCCAAGTGACATGCGGCTTGCAGGTAAAGTCGCGCTCGTGACGGGCGCGGGATCGGGAATTGGTCGGGCGGGTTCAATGGCAATGGCGCAAGAGGGTGCGCATGTCATGGTAACGGATCGCGATGCAACACTTGCTGACGCCACTGTGGCCGAGATCATTGCACAGGGAAATCAAGCATCTGCCTTACAGCTTGATGTAACCGATGACGATGCCCTTACCAAAACCATAGACGAAGCAGTTAAAAACTTCGGTCGGCTTGACGTGTTGCACTCTCATGCTGGGTTACAGATCGAAGGAACGCTGGAAGAAGTGGAACCGGTTGGAATGGATGCTTCTTGGGCATTGAACGTCCGCGCCCACTTCATTGCCGCGCGTGCAGCCGTCCCCCATATGAAATCACAAGGTGGAGGCAGCGTGATCGTCACTGCTTCCAATTCTGGCGTTCAATACGACCGGGGTATGATCGCCTATGCGACCACAAAGCACGCAGCTGTTGCGATGGTCCGGCAGATGGCAGCCGATTACGCTGTCCATGCAATCCGTTTCAATGCCCTTTGTCCAGGATTTGTGGACACCCCCTTCAATGCAGGCTTCGAGAAGCAGATGGGTGGCCGTGCCAAACTGGAAAGCTACATCGAGCAGGCGATCCCTATGAGCCGGTGGGCGACAGTTGAAGAGATTGGCCATGGGATCGTCTATCTAGCTTCAGATGAATCCGCTTTTATGACTGGGCAAGCCTTGGTTATCGATGGCGGTGAATGCATTTAGTGATGGGTTGGACCACTCAAGAGAATGTCTATCGCCGCACTTCATTTTTTGCGAGCACATTTCAGTCCGCTTTGGGCTCAGCTCGGCCCGTTGCTCGCGCGGCAATACCGTTGTGATCGGCTGATCGAGACCGGCCATAGGAGGATCGGGGCAAGTCTTTGATCTTGTGTCATGTCGTTCAATGCACGGACGTTGGGAAATCAGGAGCCATAGTTCGCGCTTCAGGCGGCGAAACCAGGGAGTGAGCCCAAATTGTCGAATACTGCGGAGCCGTGTTAATGTCTGCATACGATGCTCTGGAAGCCAAAATGACCAAACACCCCAGTCAAGTGAACGATGAAAGACCCGCCATTCTCTGTGTTGCAGGCTTTGGTGACAATGCGAGCATGTTTGAAGGTTTGGCTGACACCCACCTCGCCAACAGCTATCGTTTGCTACCCATCAATCTTCCGGGATTTGGCGCTCAGCCTCTGGCAAAGGCAACAACTCTTGAAGCACTTGCACAAACCGTCGCCGACAAAGCGATCAAGCACGGAGCTGAGATCATTGTCGCTCATTCGGTTGCTTCAATCATAGCCTCCCTGGCCGCCAAAAGGGCCGACTGTCCTTTGACAACCATTATTTCTCTAGAGGGTAATATCACCGCCGAGGATGCCTATTTTTCTGGAACTGCCGCGGACTACAGTGATCCGGTTGCGTTTCGTGCAGCTTTTCTTGAGCGGCTTGATGAAATGGCGAAAACGGCACCAATCATCCGACGGTATCGTAATGAAGTATCGAAGGCCGATACTCTGGCGCTGTGGCAACTCGGCACCGACGCACGGCATTTTTCAGCAGGCTGCGTGCCCGGCGAGCTTTTGCAAAGCGCGGCAAATGTGATTTATCTCTACAATCCTGACAACTGTCCGGACAGCACCGTCCGGTGGCTGGAAGAAAACAAGATGGATCGGATTATTCTCGAAAACGCCACTCACTGGGCGAGCGTAGATCAGCCCAAAAGGCTTGCGGAAATGATTGCTGAGGCACTCCACCGATAGGCGAACGCAGCCGTTCACAATTGGATAGATGAAAGTTGGCTTTGTATTGGATTTCCGCAAGAAACGGGTCGCGGTGTCGCGGTCACGTAAGCTAATCCGTTAGGTAATAGTTAGTGACGGATTCAGAAGACATGACAAACCAACCCATGCCAGCAATGGATTTTACAGCCAGCGTCATGCTGCTTTTGCTCGCCGCGGTTTGGGGCGGGTCGTTCTTTTTTGGTGAAGTAGCCCTGTCAGAGGTGCCACCACTTACAATTACATTGCACAGGGTTTTTTGGGCGGTTCCTATTCTTGCGCTAATCGTCATATTCAAAGAACTGAGTGTTCCACGCACCCCTCGGGCATGGGGCGCTTACCTCGTAATGGGGGCGCTCAATAATGCCATTCCGTTCTCGCTGATCTTCTGGGGGCAAACGCAAATCGACAGCGGGCTGGCTTCAATCCTAAATGCAACGACAGCAATGTTTGCAGCGGTCGTGGCGGGTTTGCTTCTTAAGGACGAGCCCTTGACTCCGAAGAAGATAGCAGGTGCTGCACTGGGTATTTTGGGGGTGGCCTTCATTATGGGGCCAAGCGCATTGACCGAGTTCAATCCGAGCAATCTGGCACAGCTGGCTATTCTTGGGGCGACGCTCTCTTATGCATTTGCCGGTGTATGGGGCAGGACTGCTCTTTCGGGCCAACCACCGCTGGTGAATGCGCTTGGTATGCTGATCGGCAGCACAGTGCTTATGATCCCGATTGTTCTCGTGATGGATGGCCCCCCAAACTTGGCTCTGTCTTCTGGCGTATGGGCTGCGCTTCTTGGGATGGCCGCACTATCAACAGCACTGGCCTATGTTCTCTATTTCGCAATCCTTGCGCGCGCAGGTGCTGCCAACCTTCTTTTGGTAACCTTACTGATTCCACCGTTCGCTATCGGCCTTGGCGTTTCATTCCTGGGTGAAAAGATGGAGCCAGAGGCTTGGGTCGGGTTCGCCATCATTGCCCTTGGCTTTGCTGTAACCGACGGCCGGCTTTTCTCCCGCTTTGTCAGGCGCAAGCCCCAACAAGCAGAATGAGGCGCTTTCTAGAATACTATTGACCACCACATTACGGAGTGACGATCCTCGCCGTCACCAACTGACCCGGCCAAGCGTCGGGTCTATTTTTGAGTAGCGGACACCCCCAACCCGCCAGCACCAGCGACCCCCGTCAGCCCCCGGAACGAGACTCGCCAGCGGTCGTCTCAGCACCAGTGGGCGGGTCTCTAGTGGTCTCGCAGCGGCCTCTCTAGCGGTCAGAAATGCCCCGTGCTCACTCGTCCTTTGTCCTCGTTCCGCGCTTCGCAAAATGCCCCCGAAACCGCCCCAGTTTCTCGGAGGGTTTAGCCCCAAGAGCCTGTTGTCGTTCTATGATTGCGAATTAACCATAAGCGTGCAAATTTCACTCGGTTCGTGCAAATCGATGTAAATAAGTTTGTCTACTCACACTGCATCGAAGATGCTACCACCATCTGTGCATTTCTATTGAAAGCGCAGAACACTAGTTTTCCTCAGATAATTGCTGCTGGCTTTTTGTATCGAGCCTCGGGTGGTTGATGCAAAGGCCGCTTCTAGGGTTCGCTCCAGATTTGTTGGTTCCGTTCCCAGATCTTCTCGCCAATCAGGCAGTCATAGTCTGAGGGTGAGGTATATTGCGCCTTCATAACCTCTCCTGTTGCAGGCGCTGACCCAATTTCCAGTACCAATTTTCGTCGTACGGCCTCCGCAAAGCCCTGCTAGTCAAGCACCGGGACTACGAATAAACCAGGTCCGCCTGTCACACAGTTCTGGTAGTAGACGTCAAGATCGTCGAAGTGCCACTGACTCCCCATACCTTCTTGGGTCATCAGCGGTAACCCATTTATAATAATCGACTTCGACAATACTGCCTCACGGGCCCGCAAAACCGGGCGGAAGTTGCGAAACATCAGCCGCGACAGCTGGTGAGGTCCAAACAAGGCCCGAAGCAAGTACAATCGCGGAAACCAAACCTTTCGACTGGCGCACTATTTGGGAAGCTGGTTGGAGGGTGGCATCAATTGCACTGATCATACCTGTAGTCCCCGTACTCCAGCCAGTTTGCCGAGCCTTCGCTAAAAATCAGAAATTCGGACCTGTCTTCCCCAAGCAGGGCGACGACAAATCCGGCCGGTGGCTCGGAGTTTCCGAAGTAACTGTGGGCCGTCATGGCTCTGATTAACTCGCCGTTGACCGTTACTCGTGCGTCCCACTCCCCCTCCGGGTTTTCCAAAATCATGGGTTCGATCACGCGTTCTATCGCTCCGCCTCCACAATAGACGATGCCTTCGGGTGCTTCGTAGGAGGCTCCCTGGCTGGCATCCGAAGCACATTCAGAACGAAGGGACCGAATTGCCGCGCTGGAACCTTTTAAGTCGAAGATTCCATAGCTGACATCTTGATCAATCATCGACAAATTAACCGATGCATTGGCCGCAAGCTGGTCCAATACAAAACCATAGTCCTGCTGACTATTGAAACTGATCTCGACGGGATAATTGTCAACGATCTGCAACACAGCGTTTTCAGCGCCAACCTGAAATGCCCCAACCTCGGTGGTGCCGTTCTTCAAAAAACGAATGGAAAGCCCTTGCTTCTCCGCAATGTCCTTGCTGTCCTCATATCCAGCTGGAGCAAAGCGAATACGGTTACACTGAAGCTCCAGCGTCATGTTTCCGGTCTGAATAAATGCATTGGGATTAGGCCCGGAACTGAACGACCACTCCGCCGATGCTGTGGTCGCCATTGCCATCATTAGCGTTCCAATGGAAATCGGTCGGAAACCATTTTCTCTCTCCATGGTGTTGCGGTTTGCACTTTCATTCAGCAGAGATTCCGACCTGTTGCCCCCACAGCGAGGTCAGGAAGCAGGTGCGCCGTATTCGTTTGCGCCTTCTTGGGAAGGTCGTGTCAGCCACCAGATCATCAGAATGGACAGAACGAATTGCAGAATTGAGACAACGACAATACCGGTCAAGCCCAGGACTGCCGCGGGTCCTCGCAATGCATCGGGGTTTTCGGTCCCTTGCTCCAATACCGAAAAGAACGCCACCCCACCCAGCATAACAAAAAGCGTTGTAATGCTGAGCGCCATCGGCAGCAGCAAGTACCAACCAGGTCGTCCTGTATCATGCAGCCTCCGCCAACCGGCGGCTAGCATTGGAATGAGAACGGCCAGTTGAAAAACAGAGGACAGAACCCGAGATCCTTGGCCTGTTTCGGGGTTTGTCCCGAACAGGATCGAATCCAACCCGGCAAAAACGGCACTTACGAGAACCACAAACAAGAAGAACCACCAGTATTCTGAGCGTATAGCCCGCCCGGAGAACTGGAAGTATTTCGAGAAACACGTTTTAACTGCTTCACCGAATCCCATCTTTCATTCCTTTCTCAGTTTCTGTGCGGCCTCAAAACATTTCGCCGCTCAGGAGAACACACTCTCCCCTCTGGGGACTCCCACTTACTTTTTTGTTTGAAAGCAGAAGCCTATCGTACGAGAGCGTAAAGAAGTTTACGCGCGGAAAAAGTATTGATTTATGAAAAAATATATTCGAACATACGAATTCGACACAACTTTTTTTACCTCCGTTGTTGTCGCTGTCGCCCGATCTACCGGGCCCTTCCGACTGCTGGAGTGAGTGCCGGCGGTCGGAAGGCACTTCACAATAATCTGGCTTGGGAGAACACGATGCTCAGACTTAACGTACTCGCCCTCTCTCCCAAGTTCGCTCTAGCTTTTACCAGTGACGTCATACGGCCATCACACGTTGTTGGCGGTCTCGGTAGTCAAAGTAAAATCGCTCTGCCCGCCAAGCCCCCCGCGGCAAGTTTTTGGGAAAGGTAGTCAAAGGATCGAGGTGTGTTCTGTTGGCTGCACAGACGCCAAAGCTTCAAACATGCGCATCCAATTTCACTAATTTCAAAGGAACCTGAGGGAGAAAAAAATGACTAACAAGAAGGTTATGATTGCAGGCGTGACATGTTTCGCATTGCTTGCAGCCTGCGACGACACGAGTACGTCCAGCGCGTCCGCCGAGCTCACGCCCGCTCAGCAGGCATGTTTACGGGATGTAGCCAACACGACGAACAATTCGCAAGTCGTGGTGCTCTCATCCGCGTTTAGCGAGGCGGGAACACAAGTCACTGTAGGCGTTGGTGAGGATCGCGCTCCGTGGAATTGCATTGCCTACAGTGATGGCGCGACAGCTGGTATCGAGTTCCTTGGCGACGAAGGCGCATTGTAGTCTGTTCGCTGTGTATCTCGAAAGCACCAGTCGTGATCAAATTTGAATAACGGCAAGCTTAGACATTCAAACCTCGTAATAGGATTGGGTTTTAACATGCTCAATCATGCTAAGGTTGTAGAAAATGTCCGTAACCAACTCGGTTGTAATTGCGATCATTTGCACTTTTGTGGCCATTGTTTCAGTTCCAAAATACAGCA
>NZ_JBXWMQ010000017.1:0-77162 GCF_059609905.1 Ruegeria sp. YTSA226 | reverse complement strand
TGCTGTATTTTGGAACTGAAACAATGGCCACAAAAGTGCAAATGATCGCAATTACAACCGAGTTGGTTACGGACATTATCGATAACCTTAAGGTGACTGAGCATGTTGAAGCCCAACGTTATTACATGGTTCGCATGTGTGAACCTGACGCTATTCGAATATATTGATGGGTGATGTTTTTTAGAAACATATCGAACAGAGCGCAGATTTACTTAATATGCTGCACATAAGACGGCACTCATTTACACAACCCCGCTTTTCAACCACGCAGAGTAGAGAACTAGTAGGACAGTCCTCACAACTCCGGTTGCTCAAAAACATAAAGCCGCGATTTCTTGGCATCATCTGTCAGGATATAGAGAAGCCCTCTGATCTCATCGAGAGCGATCCCTTCGGGATGTTTAACTTCTTTTTGTTTTCCATCTTCTGTGAACGTCAAACTGATAGACTTTACGGACTTGGATTCTGGATTGTAGATGAAGATCTGACGGCCTTTGTCACTCACAATCCAAAGAGAACGCGAGGACCGGGACCATGCCAGGCCGCTCAAATCCAGTTCATCATCATCTACACGCTCGGAGATAAAACCTGCATCGCGGGCTAAAGGAATGATCTCAATAATTTCGTCTAGCTCTGGCGATAACACCATTAACAACCTTGGTTGTCCCTCAATGCCAACGAAGACCCGCCCGGATTCCGGGTCAACGGCGATACCTTCGGGTCCCTTATTCAAAGGGTTGCCGACGAGTAATTCAGCGGCGGTCGGGTAACCTTTAAGAGATGCGAGAGGTATTGTCGTCAGTTGAATGGGGTCAGTTGGGTGAACGACTAGGATTGATCGGTCAGTTTCTTGAAGCACCAAAACAGACCCATCTTTTCGAGGTGCAACACCCTCCAAATCTGATCCTGCCAATGCTGGCAACTTGAAAGAGTTTCCTAATACCCCGTCGACTCCGAGTAGGTGCAGTTTAGGTTCGGCATCACTTACAGACCACAAGAAGCCTTCAGTGTTAGACATTGCCAAACCGGAAGGCTCTGAAAATCCCTCTGATTTGTCTGCCACCTTGAATTTATCGACCAGAACCAAACCAGCACTTTCGGCGTAGGCAAAATCGGTCCAAGGCAAGAAGGCTGCCGCAACCAAGCTGGCCGTAAAAGCGAGTCGTCTAAGTTTGCAGAAACACCGTGAAATTGTAGGTTTTGACGGAAACACTTTGTTTTCTGCCATTCAATTTTCTCGCGCTTGGACCATATCCTTGTATCAGCGTTCGTATCACAGTCCGGACGCGATGTCCGAAGAATGCACGGTAATCTCTTTACCTGATCCCGCCTGTTGCGATTGAATTGAATAGGGCACGATGTGCCTTTGGTGAAGCGTAAGCCTTTGGCGTGAGCAGGAAGGAAGACAAGTTGAATACGACCCTCACATTTGTGACCGTGTTGTTGATGCTGCTGTTGCCAGGTGCTGCGGTGTCACAAGTCGACCCTGCGACGATGCTGGCCGGGGCTTCGGAATCGGAAATTCTCATCGAACGCCAGTGGACGCAGTTTCGTGGCAAACAGGAACTGTATTTCTTTACTCTCGATGTGATCGTCACGATCATTCTGGCTGGCTTGATCGTCTATCATCCGGTGAGACGTAAAGCCCGTAGAAGTGTCAGCGATATCGTCATGCCGCGACTGTTCTTCCTTTATGCGCTTGTCGGCATGGCGGTTGGCTTTCTGGTCGTACAGCACGGATCGATGATCGGGTTCGTGATTTTTGGAATAGGAGCTCTGTTAAGGTTCCGATCAAATATGGATGACCCGGTCGACACGGTGGAAATGATTATAGTCACCGTGCTTGGGCTGGCGGTAGGGCTGGGCTTACCCTTGATGGCCACACTGGTGGCGGTTGTATGTTGGTGTTTCATTTGGCTCGGAGGGCGAAACAAGGGCGTGGAAGTTTCGCTCAAGGCTTCGGATGAAGAACACTCATTGAAAGTCAGCCGAGACATTGAAGCCATGGCCGCAGACGCTGGCTGGAAGCTTGTCAGAAAACACCACGTCCCAGGAAAATCTCGCGTTTCGTTGCTTTTCATCACCTCGGGAGGACTTTCAGAAGCCCGGATAGAAGAGATGGTAAACGATCTGGTCCCAGAAAAAGTCGAACTGAAACTCAACCTCTAGTCATTTCACAAGGTCTAATCGTTTCAAAACAGCATTCGGAGATCTGATCTCTTTCGGGAGCGACTTGAAGTTTACCGACCTTTCGAAATCAGGCCCTCGATATACTGCTATCCCAAACTCTCCGTTCGGCTGGAACTTAACATGAGTGAAGCTGTGAGGTGATCTGGCGCTATCGCCAATAAGCCGACGCGGACCACCTCCCAAACAAGCTTGAGAGACGTAGGCCACACCGTCTTTCCAACCGGGATAGAAGGCATGATGGTGGCCTGACAGGTGCAGAACGACACCGCTTTCCAGGTAGATTTTCTCAAGTGTTGAGTCACCGATGATTTCACGTTCGCGCTGGATCGCGAAGGGCCAAAGCGGAAGATGACTGAAAGTCACAATCGGGTCTCCATTTGCACCCAGTTCCACAAGTCGGTCCTGTTGATCACCGGATAGCGGCCCTAAGGTCGTAGCATCCAAAGATGCAAACGTTACGCCCTGCATCTCAAACGCGTAGAAGAACGGGTAGTCATCCGAAACCAGGAAGTCGACGTCTGGTTTTCTTGGTTCCCATTCTTCTGCGTATATTTTTCTTTCACGCTCGAACCCACGGTACGCAGAGGCATCATGGTTCCCAGGCGTGACCGCAAATGGAATGCCGGCAGCCTCTAAAGGGTCTGATACGGCCTCGTGAAACGCCTTCCACATCTCCCTGACCTGTTTGTCGGATAAGTTGGGGATGCGCTGTCCCGCAACCATATCTCCGGTCGAAATAACCAAATCGGGATCAATCTCGACTATCCGCTCAATCGCTTTGTCGACGCGGGCATCGTATCTTACCGAACCATAGCTTCCGTTCAGATCCGATATGACGATAACATCCAATGCCACCGCTTTGCAGGCGATCAGAGCGGTCCAAATGAACGCCGTAAAAAGGGTGGAAAGCTTACGGGGCATTACAGTCCACTGCCTCTACCTCGGTGTCGTTTCTCAAAAAGAATGCGACAGGATCCAAGTCGAACATTAAATCACCATTAGAACAATTGTCCTGGAGAATGGACGTTGCCAGCTCGGTGTTTTTCACAACTTGGGCAATCTGACTGTCTGACAACCCAAAGCTTTGCGACAACCAGCCGTAGACGGGACCTTGAGATTGAAGATCATTATTCAAAGCAACCAAGCGCCGGTAGGTGCTTGGAGAGAAGTGCCGCATTTTCTCCAGCATTTGAGTAGATTTCGCGAAGTTGGCATACTCGACCCGCCCCCCAGCATCGTTGTCGTTTAGATTGCTTCGACGGATCAAAAGCGCGTGGGCAGGAACATCTCCATCCTTTGGCTGATGGTGCTTCGCTTTCTTATGCTTCAGCTTTCCGTCTTCGACCCAATACCAATAGGGTGTGAAGTCTATGTTTCCTACGCGGTCCTGCTGGCTAAAGATGAAGTCGAGGAGAACAATTTCGGAGAGTTCTTGCATCCAAAATGCCATCTGTTGGTCGCTGACATCGGGACCGAGATCCTTGTTGATCATCCGGTCTTTTCTGCCTTCTCCGACGCCCTCTGCGATTGCCTCTGACAATGGTTTTGAAGACCGCAAAGCCAAGAAAGCGGGGGTTTCCTGAAAATCGCGGTTCTGACCTTTCCCCCAACCAGATTTACGGGTGCCGTTGATTTCCGAGCCGTATCGATGCCCAGGGCTATCAAGCAGCACACCATATATTTGCGTTCGATCTGCGGTGAACAGATCGTCGGTTGGCTGGTATGAGTTCGGGTCAGCATCCGCAGCTGCGAAGACCCGCCAGCCTTCGTGGTTCATGCGCCCGCCATGAGAGCCACCAGAAATCGCAAGGCCAGGCTCGGCGACCTCTGAAAAATGCGCCTGGGCGTCCATGCTACGCCAAACGGCGACTGGAACTTTGACAGTCGCGTCGAAATATCTGGAGAAATGATAGTAAAGCAGTGAAGACGTGGAAAACGTTCCACTGGTGCCTTTTTGGTTCATGGTGGACTTGAATTTAGCCACCCTGTCCATGGCCAGATCTTTTGCTGCCTTCCCCTCTTTGCAAGCGTTTCTCTCGAATTCAGAACGGTTCCCCATGTAAGGTCCTTCCGAAATATTGTAGACGGCCATTCCTGGGCTGGTGCTCCAGGTTTTCGGGCAAATGGCAATTTCGGAGGCATAGAAATCGATCTCGCAATAGGCAGTTTCTTCTTCAAGATCGCTGTTCTTGTACTCGCCCGTTGGAACTTTTTCGATCCGAATACAGCGTTCCATAACACCATTGGGACTATCAAATGTCGTGGCTTCACCTAGAACATCGTCGTTCGCCCACAAGACAGTGGGTGCAATGAGAGCAAGTGACCCCAGAAGATTGAACTTCATTTGGATAGTCCTCCCGGTATCATTTAGGGCAAATCGCTGCCTGTTGTTCGGTGGAGATTTTCAACTTGGGGTCAACACTAAAGTTGGAGAATTTTGAGTCGATCCACTGGTCGCACCCGCCTGAACATGGGGCCCCGTTTCGGGCATCATTCCAATATTCCTTGGCCCTTTCTTCTGTCCAACCGCAAAACTGAACGAGCGCCATCGCCGACAATGCACCTGAGGAATGAACCCCCCACATACAGTGCACCAGAACAGGGCCCTTTCCAGGGTTTTCAATCACCTCGTGTATGGACGCCATGACAGCACCGGGTCGGGAGGATCTGGCGCTTTGATAGTCAAGGGACCCGTTTCCACAACTGGTGCGACCGTATTCGGTGTTTTTGCCAAAGTCGGCATAAAAACCGGTTGAAAACCCTTCATTGCACAGAGTTTCGCGTTGACCTTCACTCAGGCCAGTTCGATCCTTGTCGCCGCCCTTGAAACCGGATCGATACAACACTCCGCTTAAGACTGGGCGAAAGAAAGCGACACCATCAACGCCTCCGTCACCCCCCTTTGAAAGCATTTGACTGTTGGTTGGACCGCCATTTCGACTGGTCACGTCAGAGTTCGCAGCGGTTGCGAGAAAACCAATGAATATGAGGGACGCAAAAAACCGCATGCCAACTCCTTTCTATTCTTGAACCTCTGATGCCCAAACCTTTGCGACCTGATAGTCTCTCGGAAAGGCTAATTCACGACGACCATATCAAGTGGGCAGTTAGCTTTCCGCTGTGGAACTTTAAATAGGCCACACCAGATTGATGATAACGACGACCACGAAGTAGGCTAGAAAAACTTTCCAATTCCATTGGTGCTTGTTTTCTTCGTTGATCACGCCAGCCGATTTCAATGCCAGGTTAGTGATGATCAAGGCGACTACGATGACCGCCGCGTGTGCCAGGTCGAAATGCAAGTTTGAGCTCCTTCTTCAAGATTTGGGATTGATGGAAATTTGTCAGCAGTCACCTGATGGCAGCATAGCTACTTCTGAGTACCTTCCCTCAGACGTCGTAATCCGAGCACATGCACCAGTATCCTTGTTAAACCAGTACGAGGTCAGACCTTCGCTTCGGATGAGTTCAAATCCGAGACTTTGGATGCCCATTTCAGCTTGGCCCGCTCTTGCCCCTTCAAATGACGAAAGATCGCTAGAGCTGCCCACAGTTGGTGCACTTGCATCCACTGATCCGCCACTGTCGTCGCATGCTGCAAGCGCGGTAGTACACGCCGTGCCGATCACCAATAGGACCTTGGGTTTCATCTGTTTTTCCCTCTCTTTTTATACTTGCGTTCCAGGGTTTCTGATTGATCACCTATTCAATTCCGAAAATGACGTTGTAGTCGACGGAAGAGTTGCTGCGATTGATAACCTCCACAACATGATCACCAGATTGCCAAAGCTGTCCTCGATACTCCTTGTCCGCCGACATCAATCCCAACAGTTCAGAACCATCGGGGTTGCGAATAACGTAGTCCAAGGAGCCATTTCGCGGAGCAACGCGAACGTAAAGGAACTGTTCGCTTTTGGCACCGAGAACATATTGCTGTGACGCTCCGGGCGCGAGTTCACCAACGAGTTCGGCGCCGGTGGAACCACCATCGAATTTGACACGTTGGCTACCGGTAGAACCGGCCGCGCCTGCCACTGCTCCACCGCCATCATCCATCGCCTCGACAACCGCCATCTCGCCGATGTTTCCATCCTTGTACGCGATGCAGCGCCAAAGTGTTCCACCTGCGTCTCGCAGCATGACGAGCGTACCCGCCTCTGAGAACTCTGAGCTTTCAATCGTTCCGGATTGACCGTCTGGTCCACCAACCTGCCGCAAGTGGTCGATACAAGCGTCATCGGCTTCTGACATTGCAAGAGCAGCTGTGCCCGAAAATACAAACATGGGTGTGAGGAGTTTTAGTAAACTGAGTTTCATCAGATGGTTCCCTGTTGGTTAATCCTTACAGTTTTGTTCCGTGCAAAGCGGAACCTCACTTCGTTTCTCGTAACTTTGACAGAAACTCGTCGCATGCCTGTGCGCTGCCGACGATCTCGCCTGTCGTTTCAATTCCTTGCAGAGATGCCATCTCGGAATTTACGCGATTGAGGATTTGATCCGCTTGCTCGGCGGTGATCAGGTTCTCGGCTTGTGCTCCTTTCAATGTGGTGCAAACACCGGCGGACAAGCCTGTCGCAACGCCGACACCTATCGCGGCACCGCCACCCATGGTCATCGCCCCAACCACGCCGAGGGCGAGCCCGATCACGATACCCAAGATCACTTTTCCCAAGTTTTCCTCCCTTTTGGTGAGAAAGAGTTCAGCCTTCACTGCTGGCGCAAACCGCGTGCCCACCTGCAAATCAAAACCAGCGCCAACAGGTTGAGCACCGGTGCAATCGCCGCGAACCATGGTTTGGCCGACTCAAAGACCAAGTCCGCTACAAGTATCCAAGGTAGTCCCAACGGCAAAAGGAACACCCCGGACAAAGGGTCTCTTTCTTGCCCCAGCCAACCAAATGTACCCGTCAAGAATGCAAACAAGGCCAGCAGGTAAAGGATGGCGAATACGATGGTGGTTATTCTACAAACCAAGTCGAACTATCCGAAGAGTGAGCCAGTGCTGCGTAGCCGTATTCAGCTACGCACCAAACAGGTCACAATGCGCCTTCGTCGCCAAGGAACTCGATACCAGCTGTCGCGCCATCACTGTAAGCAATGCAATTCCAAGGAGCACGATCCTCGCCAACGCCGACTGTGACCTGTGTTCCCGCCTCGCTAAACGCGGATGAGAGCACCACGACTTGCGAATTGTTCGTCGTGTTGGCTACATCTCGCAAACACGCCTGCTGAGCCGGCGTGAGCTCGGCGGACGCGCTTGATGTACTCGTGTCGTCGCAGGCCGCAAGCAGTGCGAAACATGTCGCGCCTGCAATCATCACCATCTTGTTAGACATTTTCTTCTCCCTCTGGTTCCCTTGAAATTAGTGAAATTGGATGGGCTTGTTTGAAGTTCTCACGTCAGAGCAGGCTATGGAACATACTTCGACCCAGTGATTTCCCTTTCCAACAACTTGTCGCGGGGGGCTTGGCGGGCAGAGCGATTTTACTTTGACTACCGAGACCGCCAACAACGTGTGAAAGCTGAATGACGACACTGGCAAAAGCTCGAGCGAATTCTGGAAATAGGGCGAGTACGTTTAGTCTGAGCATCGCGTCCTCCCAGCGCTCAATCATTGTAAAGTGCCTTCCGACCGCCAGCACTCACTCCAGCAGTCGGAAGGGCTCGGCACAGCGAGCAGCAACGACAACAACCGAGGTAAAATAAAGTTGTGTCGAATTCGCATGTTTGAATCTAATTTTTAATAAATCAATATTTTTTCCGCGCGCAAAATTCACTACGCTCCCGTACGATAGGCTTCTGCTTTCAAACAAAAAGGTAAGTGGGAGCGTCCATAAGGGCGAATGTGATCTTTTGGCTCGGCGAGGCGTTCTGAGGCCGCACAGAAACTGAAAAAGGATTGAAAGATGGGATTTGGTGAAGCCGTTAAAACGTGTTTCTCGAAGTACTTCCAGTTCTCCGGCCGGGCTTTACGCTCAGAATATTGGTGGTTCTTCTTGTTTGTGGTTGTCGTGAGTGCTGGTTTAGCTGTGCTGGATACGATCATATTCGGGACCAACCCTGAAACAGGGCAGGGATCTCGGGTTCTGTCCTCTGTTTTCCAACTGGCCGTTCTCATACCTATGCTGGCCGCCGGTTGGCGGAGGCTGCATGATACAGGACGACCTGGCTGGTACTTGCTGCTGCCGATGGCGCTCAGTATTACAACGCTTTTTGTTATGCTGGGTGGGGTAGCGTTCTTTTCAGTATTGGAGCAAGGGACCGAAAATCCCGATGCATTGCGAGGACCTGCGGCCGTCCTGGGTGTGACCGGTATCGTTGTTGTCTCAATCCTTCAATTGGTTCTGTCCATTCTGATGATCTGGTGGCTGACACGACCTTCCCAAGAAGGCGCAAACGAATACGGCGAACCTGTTTCCTGATCTGGCTGTCCGGGCAATTGGCTGGAACTTCTGCTGAACGACAGTGCGAACCGTAACTCAATGGAGAGAAAAAAATGAGCTGCAAAACCATTTCCATTGGAATGCTAGTGATGGCAGTGGCGACCACAGCATCAGCGGAGTGGTCGTTCAGCTCCGGGCCCAACCCCAATGCGTTTATTCAGACAGGAAACATGACGCTGGAACTTCAGTGTGACCGTATTCGCTTTGCTCCGGCTGGATACGAGGACAGCCAGGACATTGCGGACAAGCAGGGGCTTTCCATTCGTTTCTTGAAGAACGGCACCACCGAAGTTGGAGCATTTCAGGTTGGCGCAGAAAACGCTGCCGTGCAGATCGTCGACAACTATCCCGTCGAGGTCAGTTTCAATAGTCAGCCGGACTATGGTTTTGTTCTGGACCAGCTTGCGGCCAATGCATCGGTTAATCTGTCGATGATTGATCAAGATGTCAGCTACGGAATTTTTGACTTGAAAGGTTCCAGCGCAGCAATTCGGTCCCTTCGTTCTGCGTGCGATTTAGAAGTTAGCCAAGAGACCTCCTACGAAGCGCCCGAAGGCATCGTCTATTGTGGTGGCGGAGCGAAAAAACGCGTGATCGAACCCGTAATTTTGGACAATTCGGAGGGGGAGTGGGACGCAAGAGTAACAGTCAACGGCGAGTCGATTAGAGCCATGACAGCCTACAGTTACTTCGGAAACTCTGAGCCGCCGGCGGGATTTGTTGTCGCCCTGCTTGGGGAAGACAGGTCCGAATTTCTGATTTTTAAAGAAGGCTCGGCAAACTGGCTGGAATACGGGGACTACAGGTATGAACAATGCAACTGAAGCCACCTTCCAACCGGCTTCCCAATTGGCAAGCTACTTGAAACGTTTGGTATCTGCGATCCTGCTTGGTTCGGGCCTGGTTTGGACCTCACCAGTTGTCGCGGCTGACGTTTCGCAACTTCCAACCGGTTTGCGAGCAAAGGTTGATCTGGCGGCGCAGGCATGCGCGGAGTTCAACAACGGTCAGTTTGACATAGCCTGGGGCGCGGTTGAAAGGGTCGATCTCGACGGAGATCTTCAACACGACTGGGTTCTGAATGAGTCTGGTTTCGCGTGTTCAAGCGCCGCATCTCTTTATTGCGGAACTGGCGGATGCATGTCGCACTTTTGGGTTAGTGAAGAGGTGCACTCTTTGCTTAACCAAGGTTGGACGGTCGTTGATTTTGGGCGTCAACGCGTTGTCGTCGCAGATATTCATGGATCCAATTGCGACGGAATAAACCCAACGCCTTGCGTCACCGCCAGTGTTTGGGATGCGGACGCTAAGACGTGGCGCTCGTCTGCTGGCGATTGGGAATAAGTTACATTTGAGCATTGCAGATAAGCCATAGGAGCTGGTTTGTTCGATGGGTTCTCTGTGGCACGCAAACTTATGGGCAAATCGTGCAAAGTTATGCGCAAATACCGCGCAGAGTTATGGGCAAGCTTCCAAGATTTTCTTCAATGAAATCAATGTTGGGAATGTAGCGTTATGAGCGCACCTACAATTTTTGTAGGTGCTCCCAAAGCTTTGCATTTCGCCTAAAGATTTGCATCTTTGGCCCAAAACATTGGGCGCAAAAGCCACGCACAGAATTTAGAATTCAAAGCTAATTGCGCACAGCGCAAATTTTGGTTGGTCCCATGCCATAGACGTGGCCTCCGTGAAGCTTGAAGTTTGCCGCTTCCAACCCAAAGTGGACAAGAACAATCTACGTCAAGAGCGGAATGCGGACTTCCGCCGTAGTTTTCTCAGATGGCGGCTGTAGGCTACAAGATAAGCGGGTGCTATTGCTTAAGGTCAGCGATGCCCAGGAATCCGGACTTTGCAAAATTCAGCGGACGGCCCAATTCGGACGTGGCCCGATGGGCGTCGTTGCTGCGGTGCAGCCCGCCAAGCCAGCCATTCGCCGCGAGCGCAACGCTAGAAACTAATTCGACGCGAGCACATGACCTTGCCGAAACCACCTGCCAAGAGGCCGGAGATTGTTCCATTGTCGATTTCCAGATCGACTTTTATCAGGCTCGGACTCGCCGGGTTCATAAACACCCCTTGTTCGATTTGAAATGATCGTTGAGATGATACGACAAAGTCGTGCAATACACATGCTAAGGGCCCCGCAGCCATCCCCGTCGCGGCTTCTTCCTCAATCGCGTATCGGGGCGCAAACATGCGGGTTGTAGCGTCTCGGTCGGTCGCCGATGGGTCTCTTGTGAAGACGTAGTAGCCGATCAAATCCAGTCGTTCGCTGATTTGCGTGATTTTGGCAAAATCTGGTTTCACATTGGCAAGACCATCGGCATCAGCGAGGCCGATGACAATGAAACTGTTACCGGTATTGACTAAAACCGGTGGTATTTCCTGATCAAGATGATGTCTGTTGATCCCAAGGGGGTTCAGTACATCGTCGATGTTTACACCTTTTTCCACCCATTCCTCTGGTATCGCGTATTTTGGGGCCAGCTGTTCCATATAGGCGGCACCCTCTTTCATTAGTATGCGCCTTGGCCCATCAACTGTCTCCTTCGAGGTGTTGGGATTGGGAATCCGGCCCAGCGCGTCAAGGTGAGAGAAGGCGGCAATTGTTGCATGACCGCAATGAGCGATGCGCCTGTTCGGTGTGAAGAAATCCAGTTTGAAGCCCTCTGTCTTGGACTGCGACACAAAGGCCGTTTCGGACAATCCAACCCTTGCCGCGACGGTTTGCATATCCTGTTCGCCCAATTCATCAGCATCCAGGACGACGCCTGCGGGATTTCCACCGGCGCCACCGTCGACAAAGCCGTGTACGATTTCAACCGTTACCTGTCTGACAGTATTTGCTTGCGTATTCATTGGTTTTCTCCATGCGTCGGCCGCACCTTTGAGCATGGTGCGGCCAGTTTTACGTCAGTTGCTGGCGGCGGTGATGCGGTTCAGAAAGGCGGTCATTTGCGCCGCAATCTCGGGCCCATATTCTTCCAGCGCGAAGTGACCCGTATCGAGCAGATGAAACTCGAGATCATTCAGATCGCGTTCATAGGGATAGGCGCCTTCGACCGGAAAGATGTGATCATTCTTACCCCACATCAGTAGCGCCGGGGGTTGATGCTTCCGAAACAGCGCTTGCCATTTTGGGTACTCGGCAACATTGGTGCCGTAGTCTAGGAAGAGTTCAAGTTGCACCTCTTGATTACCTTCGCGGTCGAGCAGGTATTGGACATGCCAATAATTGTCGGGACTGATCAGTTCCGGTTTTTTAACGCCGTGGGTGAACTGCCATTTGGTTGCATCCAGAGTGAGGAATCCACGAAGCTGGTCGCCGTTCTCTTGCGATGGCTCGGCCCAATAGGCTTTGATTGGATCCCAGAACTCGCGCAGCCCTTCCTTGTAAGCATTCCCGTTTTGAATGATGAAGCCGGTTACCCGCTCGGGCTGTTCCGCAAACATTCGGAAACCAACCGGGGCACCATAGTCCATCAAATAGACCGAGTACTGTTCGACTCCCTTCCGGTCGAGCAGCGATGTCATCATTTCGGAGATATTCGCGAAGGAATACTCGAAGCCTTCGGCCTTTGGCATCTCCGACGCTCCAAATCCGGGAAAATCGGGTGCGATCACGTGGTAGTGCTTGGCCAGTTCAGGGATAAGGTTGCGGAACATATGTGATGAGGTCGGAAAGCCGTGAAGCAGCAGGACAGTAGGTCTGTTTGGATCTCCTGCTTCACGATAGGCGATAGCGATATCGCCGATTTCTTCCGTGCGGAAGCTGACAGCCTGCGTGGCTTCAATTCCAGTCTCTGCGGCGATTGCTGGCGCCGGTGTAAATGGCGCAGCAATGGAAAGTGCGAGAATGCTGGCGCTCAGGACGGATTTCAGATTGCGCGACATGGATGTTTCCTTTCTTCAGGTTACGGCGTGCGTGCTTGAACGCGCGGGGCTTGATATCGGTCAGTTTTGCTGACCCAGTGCCTCTTCGAGCCTTGCGTTTCGAGCTTTCAGTGCTTCCAGCTCAGTGCGAAGCGGGACGAGGTAATCTTCAAATTCTTCAAGGGTCAGGCGTTGGGGGATGTGCTGCGGGCAGTTCCAGTCCATCGCCTCAAGCTTGATCACAATCGCCCGCTCAGGATGAGCGCGATAGCCCGGCTCACTCAGGCGCTGCATCAGCGCCGGATCGGCATTGGCATCAATGAGTTTCGCCCGACCCCAGATCTTGAGGCGTCGCTGATTGGGATAATCCATCAGGATCAGCGAGATTCGGTCATTGCCCAGCAGATTCCCAGTGCTGAGATATTGCCGGTTGCCGCGGAAATCGGCGTAGGCAAGTGTCCGTTCATCCAACACTTTCAGAAAACCCGCTGGTCCACCGCGAAATTGTACATAGGGCCAGCCGGTTTCCGAGACTGTTGCCTGATAGAAGCCGTCTCTTTGCCCGATGAACCTGGCCTCGACCGGGCTGATTGAGTCCTCCTGACGCGTGCCGTCCAGAAACTTCGCGTAGCCGTTAGCTGACCCGTTTTTGGCCTGCGTTTCGCGAACGGAGGGCGTGAAGCTGATCTCTGCAAAGGGTCGTGCCATTGAATTCTCCATCTCGGCCTGGGCGATGCCCTGGGACTGAGGTGAAGTTAATTGGAGCTTTCAAGTTGCGGAATTTGGATACTTGGCAATATATTATTCAAAAATATGGAATAATATCTTGGACAGATTTCACGCGTTAAAAGTCTTTGTGAAGGTCGCCGAACTAAAAGGTTTCGCTGCTGCGGCCCGCGACCTCAACATGTCACCACCGACAGTGACCCGAATGGTTTCTATGCTTGAGGACAGCCTCGGGCTACGTCTTTTTGTACGCACAACGCGCTCAGTGATGCTGACTGATAGCGGGCAAAGGTTTTTTGAGGATGCCAGACGTATTCTAGCTGACCTTGAAGAGGCCGAGCGCGCCGCTGTCGGTTCCTATGCCGAACCGACCGGGGAAATTAGTGTTACTGCATCAGTCCTGTTTGGCCGTATGTTCGTCACTCCAATTTTGGGCGAATTTCTGGATCTGTATCCAAAGCTCTCAGCGCGCACGCTCTATGTGGACCGAGTGGTCAATCTGATTGATGAGGGTCTCGACGTCGGGATCAGAATTGGCAACCTCGCTGATTCCAGTTTGATGGCTGTCAGGTGTGGTACGGTGAGGCAGGTCGCGTTTGCTTCCCGTAAATATCTTGACCAATATGGCGAACCAGATACGCCCGATGATTTATCCTGCCATGCAATCATTAATTCAACTGCCTTGAATGCATCGGCCCAATGGCATTTTCAACGGGGCAGAAAGACTGTCACCAAACGCATGAGCCCACGCATCAGCATGAACACAAATGACGCTGTGATCGAGTTGGCCTTGCAAGGTCATGGTGTCGGGCGGCTTCTGTCCTATCAAGTCGCACCCTACATTGCAGATGGGCGGCTCAAGACTGTTCTAAAGTCGTATGAACCACCCGAAGTCCCCATCCATCTTGTGCATCAAGAGGGACGAACCGTGTCTGCGAAGGTGCGCACCTTTGTTGACTTTGCTGTCGGACGTCTAAAATCAGATCCCCTTCTTGTCGGGAATCAAACACAGGTCCAAAAGCAAGATTAACAAATGGGCGGGCGTCGCGCTATTCAGCCACTGCCGCGACCGAGGCGATCCATGCATTTGGCACAAAGGCATCATCCAACGCGGTTTCCGCCACATGGTTCGTATAGTTCGACAGGGTTTTCAACGCTGTGCCGAGGATGACTTCCAGCATAGATCGGCGTGTGTAACCAGCCGTCAGAAACGCTTCGACCTGTGCGTCGCTGGGCCAGCCTCGGCTTTCGTTGATCACGATGGCGAATTTGCGCAGTGCTTCCAATTTGGGGTCGGCGATAGGGCTGCCATCGCGTAACGCTGCGATCACGTCTTCGGGGACACCGGCCATCTGTGAAAGAGTGGTATGGGCGGCCATGCAGTACTTGCACCCGTTCAACCGGTTGTTAGTCATAAGGATGATCTGGCGCTCAGTCTCTGACAGGCTGGTCTTTCCAAAGATGCTGGAAAGTGTCGTATAGCCTTCCAAAATTGCGGGCGCTTCGGCCATGGCCGCATAAAGGTTGGGTACAAAACCATATCCTTTCAGCGATGCTTCCAGAATTGGTTTCGCGGCATCAGGGGCTGAGGCGATTGTATATGTCTCAAAATCAGTCATGTCTGGTTTCCTTTGGGAAGAGTTTTCGACACACGCGAATTGTCATTGCGGACAGGGTGTCTTGGAGAAATGCCGGCCTTTTGGGGAGGGGAGAGGCAGCGGTGGCTCCGACCGGCAAAAGCCACCAAATTCCTCGATCAAAGGCTGCCGACAGGCGTGTGGTGGATGTCTGCCCACTTGGCATGGGCGCCTTGGATCACGGTCTCTTTGTCCTCAAGGTACTTCTTGAAGATTTCTTCATTCACAAAGAGATAGAGCTTGTCGTCCACGATATCGGCATACCGAACATCGCCATCAAGCTTCTTGCCTACATAGACGCCAAAGGCGCAGAACCCGCCGAATTGAGGCAGATGTGCCGTCGGATCCGCCTCGAATGTGGCTTTCGCTGCCTGCGACGCAAAATAGTAGTCCACTCCATCATGGGCCGATGTAAAAGTGGCGTTGCCCATTTCGGGTATTTCGGCTTCAAACATCGATACAGGATCGACGCCATGCATGCCGAGGGGCTGCCCAGTCAAGGTAAGACTGTTCGAAACGTTGTATTCATCGTCGGCCAATGCCGCCGCCGCCAGGGCGAGAGTCAACGCTGTTGTAAGCGTGGGAAATGTAAAGATGCGTGTCATGATATGTCCTTTCAGGATGCTAGGATCAAATTTGAAGATCGATTTGGGTCAGGCCGATTGGCCAATGCGCTCAACCGCGTCGTCGGTCCACCAGACGCCGTTGGCGACCATGCGGAAGTTGATGATGGCGGCGAGATACCCGTCACCTTCAGGCACCTTGGCCCCGGCTGTGGCATCGCGAACGACAGCGACTTCGTAGCCCAGCTCCAGCAGCTCGTAGAGATGCGCCTGCGTACACAGGTTCGCCGACATCCCCGCGAGGATCACCTTGTCGATCTTGCGTTTACGCAATTGCAGGTTCAGGTCATTCTGAGCAGGGCTGTAAACCTTGTGTGGCGAGCAAATGATGGTTTCGCCATCCTCGATGTACTTCTTGTATTGCGGCATCCAGTCGGCACCTGAGCCCTCGAAGTTGTCCAAATTGAGCGGTCCCAGGCGGTCAAACATGCCGATGCTGTGCATCGTCGCTTCCAGAGTGCCCTCGAACTCCCATTTGTGGTCATGTGGGTAGTAATAGTGGGGCGAGATGAAGACCGGCATCCCCGCAGCCTTGGCGGCAATGAAAAGCCGTTCGATATTGTCGACCGTGCCCTGTTCGGTCACGCTTTCGCCAACGACGCCCCACGTCACACCGTCCTCTGACAAAAAATCAATCTGGGGGTCGGTCACCACAAGCGCGGTACGCCCCGGCTCGATGGTCATGTCGATTTGGGGAAGGCCTGGATTTTCCGGGTCAGCATAGTAGGCGCGTGCTTCGTCGGTCGCGGCAAGGGCCTGCCCGCCAGCCACTATTGTTGTACCTGCCGCGGCCGCACCGGCGGCTTGTTGCAAGAGTCGCCGGCGCGCCATATCAACGCGTTCGGGCGTGACGTCGCAAGCGCAGCTTGCTCCATGTTTGTGGTCATGATTGCTCATTGCAAATTTCCTTTGTCTGAGAGGGGCAAATGGGTTTGCTTTACTCGGCAGCGCCCCAGGTGGATCTGACAAAGAAGAAGTTATGCACCACATCGATTGAGGTATCGGCCCGCCCTGCCAAGGTTTTGGCCGAACCTGCCATGTGGTCTTGAGGTGTGTGCCTAGTCGGAGGTCGCTTGCTGCCTGAATCGTGCCGGAGCCTGGCCAACCCAGCGCTTGAAGGCGCGGCTGAACGTGCTCTGTTCCGAAAACCCGGTCATAAAGGCGATCTCGGCTATGGAAGCCTTACCGTCACGGAGCAGGTCACGAGCAAGTGCAACTTGTGCCTGACCAAGAACGTCGCGATAGGTCAGCCCTTCCTCGGCCAACCTGCGGTAAAGCGTGCGCTCGCTCATTCCCATCTCTTGTGCGACATGCGCTGCTTGCGGCGCGCCGTTACTCAGGGCCGGTGTAAGCCGGTGGGCAATTGCTTGGCTCAGTGAGGTGTCGTCATCGCGAGAGTTGAACTCCTCATCCAGGTGCTTCGTCATGAAATCTGACAAGCCCGGATCGCCAAGACGATTTTCGCTTTCCAGCATAGCAGGGCGCATAGCAATGGCGTTGTGGCCGCTCCCAAATCGAACCGGGCACCCGAAATATTCGGCGTAACGCTCTGGTTCTTGTCTGCATGGATGCTGAAACGTGACATATGCGAGCGACAACCCATCACCCACAAACCGATGCATGTTCCTCGCAAAGGCCGCAAGCGCGCATTCGTTGCGCAGCTCCAAGGCAGCGCGATGTGATGTTTGTCCCTCAAAAATCCAAAGGACCGGATCGCCGGTTTCATCAAGTCTGTAAACTGCGGTGTCCGTTACGAGACGAAAATAACGCTCGATCCGTTGCAAAGATTGCCGCAAGGTCGGAGCTGTCTTTACGGCTAGGCCAAGGACGCCGAGATCATCGGTCGCAATCGCGTTCGCATAGGCCTCAACCAACGCGGCCTCGTCCGCTTGTTGCGTACGAATCCAATCGATCAGATCGAAATACGCATCATCCGCCAATTGGCCGTCTTGAGCTTCTGGTAGACGCAGCACGACAGCGCCATTCGAAATCAGGGCGCCATCGTCGTTTAGCGTCATCCCGGCGGCGTTGGCCATCGCGCGGGCGAATGCGTAAGTTACACTTGCCATACAGTGAGATTAGCACTGGAAAGCTCTTTCACGCCAGATCGTCCAACCCTGTGATAGGTATAATAAATAGAGACAGCCTCGATCTTCGGGCGCTTGAGGATAAATGCGCCAAACTGATAACACTCGTCATCAGGTTTTCTGAACGGTATCGTCCGAAAGCGTGCGGAAGCATGCAGCCATAGAGGTCATGGTAGATGGGCGAAATTTTCATATCTGTGCTGCTGCCGCTCGCAGTTGTTGTCATCATGTTCTGCCTTGGCCTCGGACTCACAGCGGCTGACTTTCAACGCATCGGACGACGTCCACGGGCCTTTTGCGTCGGCGCTCTCAACCAGATCATTTTGCTGCCTTGCATCGCTTTGATGGTGACTTTTATCTTTGGGATTTCCGCTGAGGCAGCCGTTGGCATCATGATTTTAGCGGCCTGTCCGGGCGGGGTGATCAGTAACATCGTGACCAAGCTTTCGAATTGGGATGTCGCTTTGTCCGTTACTCTTACAGCAGTCTTCAGTCTGACTTGTGTCGTTACCGTACCGCTCATCCTGGGGTTTTCGATGCAGATGTTCATGGGGGCAACTGCGCCCGCTATCGACATTTCTTCGACGGCTTTAGCAATGTTTTTTTTAACAGCTTCACCGATCCTAGCCGGGGTGATCGCGCGATCCTTGGCGCCGCGAATTGTAGCTGCGGTCGAACCAATCTTTAGCAAGGTCTCTATGCTACTTTTTGCGATGGTCATCGGAGGCGCTATCATTTCAAACTGGGTGGTGGTCGCGGATAACTACCTTAGGCTTGGACCCGCACTTTTTGTTGTAGGTGCGTCACTCACGTTTATTGGCATCATGAGTTCAGGGATGCTCGGATGCACAGACATCGAGGCGAAGACGATTTCAATTGAGACCGGCGTTCAAAACGGAGCTTTGGGAATCGCAATTGCTACTTTGCTGTTGCCTAACACCAATGGGTTAAGCGAATATGCCATACCATCCGCAATTTATAGCGTGGTCTGGATCGTAACAATGTTGCCTGTCTTCGCCCTCCTTGCGCGAAGAAGCCCAATTTCATGATCCTGACGCCTATTCGCTAGCTTTGGTTATGCGCTGAGCCAAGCCCCTTTGTTTCCATGCCAGAGCGCCGTCTGGTCAAAGAGCGACCAAGGAGCTCCAAAGCCCGTTGTGGAACGGCCGCTTTGGCGATTTTCCCTGTTGAAGGGAAGAGCTGTTGTTGCCAGTGCGGTGGATCCTGCGTCGGCGAAGGTGTAGACGCCAAGGTCAGTTTTGTCCGCAAGTCGGAATTGCAAAGTCTTGGATTAAGTGTCCGGATTGGGCTGGACCTGCCAAACATGCAAGCCGCGGAGAATGGCCGCATCGAGCCCACTTTGACCGATGCTGATCGATGCCCCAATGACAGAAATGCGCAGAAAGCGGACTTTGCAAATGTTCGGCGTGCAGCCCAGAGCTGTCGTCGGGCAGGTTATCCGGATGCTGTTGACGTAGTTCGCGGAGCCGACATTCGAGCACAACGAAGCAGATCTACGGGAGGTTGTAATCTAGTCTCTGGGAAACCAGAAATCCGCGGTAAACTCAGTAGGGTCGACTTTGATTAACAAGAACCAACGCTGCCCTTGAAGTTCTCCTTCCTACGAGGTTGGCGTACAACATTACTGGCCTCATTGCACAGTTGGCACCGAAGAGCAGTACTAGATCCAATAAACGCTATGTTTCCAGCTGGCTACGGATCCAGCTGAGAAGGGGAGATCGTGCGTCTCGCTCATGCCAAATTGCACGGATTCCCAATTCCGGCAGAGGAAAAGGGCAATCGCGCGTGACTAGGTTTTTGTTGTTGGTAGCAGCTTGGGCGAGCGTCTCCGGCACAAAAGCGATTAGATTTGTTCCTTCCAGAAAGGCCGGTTGCAGATGCAGACTATCAGTCACCAGCCCAACCTGGCGTGGGGGCAAACCCTGATCCTTTCCATAAAGGTGAACTGGGTCATCTTGTTTAACCATTAGGTTCAGCCGGACGTGTGGATATAAAAAGACCGTCTCGGCGTTCCAGCTGTTCAAAGCTGGGTGGGTTCGGTCCAATAAGCACACTAGGCGCTCGCGCAGTAGACGCTTTTGAAGAAACTTAGGATTTGCCTGAAGTCCTGACCAACTTATCAGCGGCATCCTTCGATGTTCCGGATCTCTTGTTCATCTTCGCTCCATAATGGCTTCGATGAACCAGAAATCCTCCGTTGCTCAAACCCTAAATCTATCCGGTAGGTGCTGACGTCAGACAAGTTGCTGCGATCATGGCAAGCCTCTTCTTGTCATCTTCGTACCAGATCATTCGTCAGGCTCTTGAGGAACGGCACGAGGAAGCAGCGCATGAGCATAGAACAGCTGGGACAAGCTGACATTCGCTGCGGAGGGCAAACTACACAGGTATGGGCTCCACGCGGTCATTTGCAATATCGCGATGTATGTCCACTTTGCGGACTTTTCTGCCGACGCTTAAAGCCTTGCGCATAACACTCAAGCGCGGCAAAGCAGTCTTTGGTTCAGCGCTATTGGTCTATTTGGTCATTGCCAAGCTTGGTTTGCCCGGACGAGACAGATGAAGATCGCATCTGTTGGCTCGCGGCGTCGAGGGCACCTCCGCTCGCCGGGCCGCGCAGCGGCTGAATCAGCATTCGGTCGAGCCAGAGGTCTCGGCGTGTGCGAAACTGCTTGATGCCGATTTCCATGCTTTTGTGCCCCTTCTTGGGTTGCGCAACGTAAGTGCCTAGAAGTCGGTCCCACCACGGTAGATTAAAGCCAAAGTTCGAGTTGGTCTCGCTTGGATCGACTGAATGGTGGACTCGGTGCATGTCTGGAGTGACGACGATCCATCTGAGAATTCGATCCACCGGACGCGGCAATTCAATGTTTGCGTGATTGAAGAGCGCGGTAGCGTTCAGGGTCACCTCGAAAAGGAGCACGGCGACAGCGGGCGGCCCCAAGGTTGCTACGACCGCTAGCTTGATCCCCATCGAGATGAGGATTTCTACCGGATGGAAACGCAAGCCAGTAGTCGCGTCAAAATCAAGGTCGGCGTGATGCATCCGGTGCAGACGCCAAAGCCCCGGTACGGCGTGGAACATCACATGCTGAAGATAAATTGCGAGATCTAGAAGCAGCATGGAGACCACGATGGCAACCCAAACCGGCGCCTCGATGTTATTGAAGAGCCCCCATCCGCGATCCTCGGCCATGGCTGCGAGACCAACTGCGAGGATTGGAAAGGTCAGCCGCAGGATGGCGGTGTCGAGCACCACGAGCGCAAGGTTGTTTGTCCATCGGATAACGCGCGGAATATCCCGACTTCGCCGGGGTGCGGCCACTTCCCAAAGTGCCATCGCCGCCAGGACGGATAGGAAGGCAATAATGCGGATAGTTGGTTCAGCAGCTAGGATTGTGTCGGACATGGACATCCACTATTCGGGTTTCCGTCGCGATAGAATTGCAAGCTGTTCTAGGCGACGACCGTTCCAATGTAACGCAGACATGCAAGCGATACCATCTGAGGGCGGCTTGGTCCGCAAGGCGGACATTCAGCGGAATTAACCGAACGTCTGCTTCGAGCCCAAAGCAGAAACGCCATGCGATTAAGCAGAAGAACCTGCTAGCACCAAAAATCAGTGGTCAACAATCCTACTCAATTTCCGAGGATCGCGCCCAGAGATTGATTTCCTCTTCCGAGCTTACCTCGTCAATCTTAGCGAGTTCCGCTTCGGTAAATTCCAAATTCTGGACCGCACCTACGCAATCCACGATCTGCTCAGGTCGCGAAGCGCCAACAAGGGCTGTCGTAATCCGGTCACCTCTCAGCACCCAAGCAAGCGCCATCTGAGCTAATGATTGACCGCGTGACGCCGCTATGTCGTTTAGAGCCCTGACACTCGTCAATGAACGTTCGTTGATCATGCCGTCCAATAAAGACTTGCCTTGGGTCGCACGACTGTCTTCGGGAATGCCGTTCAGATACTTCGATGTCAAAATACCCTGGGCAAGTGGCGTGAACGCAATCGATCCCACGTTCAATTCGTCAAGCGTATCCAACAGCCCGTCCCGCTCAACCCAACGGTTGAGTAGGTTATACGACGGCTGATGAATCAGGCACGGCGTGCCAAGGTCTTTCAAGATGGCCAGCGCTTCGCGCGTTCGTTGCGAGTTGTAGCTTGAAACTCCGACGTAAAGTGCGCGCCCAGAGCGCACTATATAGTCTAAGGCCCCCATAGTTTCTTCCAGAGGGGTATCTGGATCGTAACGGTGGGAATAAAAGATATCTGCGTATTCTAACCCCATCCGCTTGAGCGACTGATCACAAGAGGCCACAAGATACTTTCGTGATCCCCACTCCCCATAGGGGCCCGGCCACATATCATACCCTGCCTTGGTAGATATGATGAGTTCGTCCCGATAGCCTGCGAAATCAGTTTTTAAAATTTCACCGAATGCTTCTTCCGCCGATCCCGGTGGTGGGCCATAGTTATTTGCTAAATCAAAGTGCGTTACACCCAAGTCAAAAGCAGTGCGGCAGAGATCGCGCTTTGTCTGGTGCGGGGTATCCCCACCAAAGTTGTGCCATAGCCCAAGGCTTATCGCGGGTAGCTTTATGCCAGACTGCCCACAACGGCGATAGACCATTTGCTCGTAGCGGTCCGGATTAGGAAGAAATGGGCGTGGCCGAGGCTTCGGGGGGCGTTGTAATTTGCTCATCTGTCCATAATCCGAGATCATCACCCCGTGTCAATTCAACGAGATAGTAATCGGCTATCAGCGAAGCCTGATGTATAGACGGAACATGCCTAAGGCATTGCCAGCGCAGATTGTCAAACTGCAAACTAGTCCTCGAATAACGCGCGAACCTTCGACATGTCATAGGCATGTTCCGTCAGGTTTTCAGGATCCCATTCGCTTCGCTCAGCTTCAAAAAAATCCCCGCCGTATACGTGGATTGCTCCGGTCAACTTGGGGATAGGGTTTGTAACCGAGTGAATGAGGTCCTTACCAAGCGGAGCATATTCACCCGTCGACAATGCTCGAGCCCCCGCCGCTTCAATGCGTCCGTTAGGGTCATCTGCTACGCGCCGCCAAAAAATGTTATCTTCTCGGCCACCATAAATACCGATCACGGCCCACATTTCGTGATTGTGGGGCATTATGGTCATTCCTGGCTTCCATACGACGTTGACGATTGTCAGATCACCTGACTTGTAAATGGGAAAGATACCGCTTTCGGTCGGCTCTCCCAAGGCTTGCGTCACGCCCGCGGGATCGCGCATCGCCCGGTCCACCACCTCAGCCACCGATTTGTGAGACGCGTCCTGATCTACTGCGGTCCGGCAGTCCGCTACAAACTGTTCCATGTTCCACATATCTTCAGCCCTCAATTGCATACGATAAATGCAACAGGGTAGCACATGCTGTAAAATAGACGAAATTGGGACCCAGATTGCAGCTGCATGTATCGGGCATCTAAGACTTCCAATGACTGCTTGGCTTGCTTAGCGTTCTTTCGCCAGATCGGGGCGGATGTCTAATTTGCGGAACCATCCGTCGATTGCATCGCATAAATTAGGCTGTCTGTTTGCTTAATCGAAAATGCGGTTGCCCTGCTCGTCGATCACCTGTTTCGCCTTTGCGATGCTGAAGCTTTCGCCCTGATCCCGGGTCTCAAAAACATCCGCCCGGATCACTGTATGGGTCTTGCGATTTCCGCCGATGGTCTTTTCGATACGGGCTAGAAGGCGGTACTTGCCACCTTCGGGCATCAGGTCCGGAAAGATTTCGAACCCTCTGTAAGAGACTGGCTCCGGCTCCGACTTTTCACCACCACCGAAGAGTTTAGAGAAGAGGGACATTGGGCGGCTCCTTTCAGCGTTGCTATGACGGGAGACTAGCGCCGCTTAGGACAGGCGTGAAGCATGTCGTGCTATCACAACATTTGCCTTCGATCCGTTGGCACGCTCCTTGCGTTGCCTAGTACGTCCAGATCCGCGGTAGAAGTCCATTCCCCACACCACGCTCCCTTGTAAGACTGTCCAGACCGCCATTCTGACACGCCGCCGCCGACGACCGCTTTGAGCCCAAAACCGACACCGAAGAAAATGCAAGACGACGCCAAAAAGTAGCGTCGCCCGATAGTCGCGGCTGTCGCTTTATTCTACCAGTTCCAGATCACCAGGACGCCAGGTCTTGTCGAACCAAGGCTCGAGCGGTCCGTAGAGGCGCATCATCACGTTGAAGCTTTGCCCGGGCATGGTTTGCGTCCAGTTGTTCTCCCAACCTTCTGGGGCTTCCGGGCCAAAATAGATGCTGGTACTCCCATCCTCATTCGGCTTTATCCCCAGTCGATTAGAGTCGATACCACCGGATTCCAGGTCAGTTTCAAGGATCGACCGTGTCTGTCCGCTATACAACATAAACGACGCAAAGTTTTTCGCGGGAACGGGTGCCGGGAGAGTTACCTTGTAGGTTTTTGAGCCATCCAGGTACTGTCCGTTGTTGTCTCGCGCCGTCATCGCATAGACAGACCCCGTACCGACCGGTGGCGAGGTCATCGCAGGCGTTATGCCCGTCGCCATATAGAAAAAGTATGAACGGTCATCGAGTATGCGTGCACCGTCCTCAAGAAACAGATAGCTCTGACGTTGAAACGGTGAGTTCCATTGCCGGTCTTCATAAAAGAAAACTCCCGGATCGCGCGAGGCATACGTAATCGCTCGCGCCGTGGCGTTTGCTATCGCTGCCGCCTCCTTGAAAATGGCCTGCATACGGGCATCGGGTTCGAAGGGCTCGCCCTTCCTGATCCCTATGGAAGCAAACGTTCCTACAATTTCCGGACTGAACGCACCAATTGGATTGTTTTCGAGCGCGACGTGGATCTCTTCAAAAAAGTCTTCGTTGTTCGCGTGAACGGTGTTGTGTTGGACGCCTGAGATATTCAGGAAAGTTTCCGCGGGTGGATTATCTGCTTCACTAAGCGGATATACATTCAGACCCGCCTTGATCTCGGCAACGGGCCCAGCTGTATCTCCGTCTGCGTCCGGTGAGCGTCTCAGCAACAACCAGTGCTCGTTTGTCTTGGTGCGAAGCTCGAAGAACCCGTCGGGCACCGGCGTTTTATCATCGTTGTGCAAGAGTAGGTATTTGCCGCCTTCTCCCTTATCCGCGCCGAGCGCCCCGATATCCGTCACGTAGTCAAATGCGGCATCATCCAGCAACCCAAGCAGACCTGCCGGAACCTCAATCACCATCGGGCCATCAGAGATATCGACATTCGAACCAATGTAGATTGTGGTGGTATTGGGCGTCAGCCAGATGGATCGCGCGTCCAGCAGGTCTTCTGCAATCACGACGTCATTAGGATTGACGCCTAAGTCCTCGTACCCCTGAAACATAGCCCGAAGCGAAGCGATTTTCATACCATCTAAGAACGCCGTCGTAGCCCTAATCAGATCAAGGTTATCGAAGACCTTCTCCACCGTCTCGGGCGATGGCATACCATCGAAGAATTCAAGATCACCAAGCGTCTGGGTCTCGACTCGGTCTGGAGTTAGAATATTGTCAGGCACGTCGGCTTTGAACTCTTGGGCTGTAGATTGCGATCCGACTACTAGTGCGAACAGCAAGGCAACTGACTTTGCTTTCACTATTACCTCCATTGGTTTTTTTGGTTTTGTGGTCAGTTTACTTTTTCGAGATCTCCCAACATCCAGCCACTTTCCAACCAACCGTCTTGCGGCCCGTAAAGGCGGAATAACAGGAAGTACGGCTCTGTGGTTGGTATCCAGTTGCTTTCCTTTCCGTCCGGAGCCTCTGGGCCAAAATAAATGTCGTAGGAGCCGTCTTCATTAGCCTGCATCGCATCAGTGTCGCGCTCGGACAAACCGACAGGATCAACGTTCCGAATGAAGCTCTTGGTCTCCATCGAATAAACAATCACGGACCAAAAATCGTCGGCAGGTGTGTCCGCTGGGACGTTCAGTCTATAGGTCTGATTGTGATCGTACATTTCTCCGTCGCTGTCGCGCAGACCTGTCAGATAAAATGTACCTCCGCCCAGTTGTTTCGGCAGGTATGTAATCCAGAAATAACTGCCGCCCGCACGCGCATCCACAAGGACTTCGGTCTCTGTCTCATACGGGAAACCAGCCTCCGGTTGACCTTCGGCGAAGTCCCAAATCAGCCACTGGCTCCTCATCTCGCCGCTATCGTCGACCCAAAGTGGGATCATGGCTTTCCCAGGCGTCACAAAGTAATTCTGCATCGAGGCATATGCGAGCAGCAAGCCCTCGTTCATTGCCTGCATCTGAAGTTCACTTGGCTCGAAAGGCTTTCCCTTTTCGATCCCGAGATCTTTCAAAAAATTCACCATAACCTTGTCTTGTGGACGTATCGGGTTGTTTTGAACGTAATCGTTCAAGTCCTGAAAGAAGGTCTCGTTGTAGTAAGGAAGCGAGTCGTACGGGACTTCGGACGCTTCGAAATAGTTGTTTGGCGGTGGATTGTCGGCCTCAGACAAATAGTAGACCTTTATTGTCTGAGCGTAGTCGGCCGCATCGGCGTCCGTTCCGCCATTCGTCAGTTTTGGCCGGAACGAAAAACCATACTCGTAGGTATCTGTTTCAAAGGGAAGGTATCCCGCCTCAGTTAATTCCTCTAGGGACATATCCCCTTCGTAGCCTGGGGGTAGCATGAGGTACTTGCCGCCGGCACCTTCATCGAAACCATCGGGACCAACGTCCACGATAGGAACATCCCAAGCATTCACGATTGTACCGAAGTAGTTCACCTTGTCGGTAGCTGCGGGCACTTCAATGACAAGGGGACCGGGTTCGGAGGTCATTGAAGCCCAAGCATAGGCCGTAACATCGTTAGCCGTAAGAAACCCATGTTTGGAATCGAACGGCTTGTTGAGATAAATGATGTCGTTGTAGTCGCCACCGAGGTCGCGGCGAATGCCCTTCAGAAAATCGATCATACCAGCGGCGGGCATTCCCCAGATGGCCGTCTGAGTGGCGCGCTGCACCATGATCTTGTACTCGATGTCCTCGACCTCGGCTGATCGTGCAAGGATGTCGCCCGTGTCGTTGAAGGACTGGGAGAAAACTGGTGAAGCAGAAATACCTGCGCCGAGCACCATTCCCAAAAAATGCATCGAAAAACCGCCGTGTAATGGCCGAAGTATTTTCATATTGCAATGCTCCCTGCTGTTTAGGGAAAGCTTGCACATCCGTTCAGCCGATGCGTATCATTTCACGACACGCGGGCAAACAAGCGGGTTGACGGATTGAACCTACCACCGATGATTTCGGCCAAGGCCTTGGGCGCGATGCCCCAGTTTGTGCTTGAGGCCGCAGGGGAAAGGCGCCTGTTGCGTGCTTTTGACTCGGCCGATCTTCCTGTTCACTTCATTGAGGAAAGAGGCGGTTACATCTCGGAGCATGCCTTGGCGACCTTTGTGCACGAAGCCGCACGATCCGCGGGACAACAAAACATCGGATTGTTGTGGTCACCGTATCTCACCGTCGCTGATTACGGCGCCTGGGGGAGCTACGTTCTTTCTGCTCCAACGCTGGGGGCAGCGCTAATACGAGCTTCTGCCGTCATGCCATTTCATTCGTCCGCGGATCGCGCGTGGCTTGAAACTACGGGCAGTAGCGCGCGTTACTGTTATCGTTTTGGACTTCGCTCGCATTTCGCGTATCCGGACATCGGTTTCTCGGCCGTTGGGGTTTTTCTGAGCATATTCCGCGCGTATTTAGGAAACGACTGGAAGCCATCGGCCGTGCTCTTGGACTTCCCGAAGGTTCCTGGATTTGTCGAGGCAGAAGACACCTACGCTTGTCCTGTAATCTGGAACGCCACCCGGCTTGGGGTTGAGTTAGATGCATCGACTTTGCGAGCCGAAGCCACGCCCAAAAAACTTAGCGGCGGCTCGACAACTGTCGGAGATATTTCTCGTGAACGATTGGGCGGCCCCCCCCAAACACTTCGAGGACAAGTCGAAGAGGTGGTTTGGCAACAACTTCATCGGGAGGAAATGTCGATTGATGCCACCGCGCGTTCGCTCGATCTTGGCGTTCGCACACTACAACGGAAGTTAGCAAGCGAAGGGGTTCGTTTTCGCGAAATCGTCAACGATGTTAGGGTAGCAAGGGCCGAGGAACTCCTAACGGATACGCGCGAGACAGTCTCCAGTATCTCCTCCATGCTAGGATATGAAACCGCAAACAATTTCAGCCGCGCATTTAGGAATTTGACGGGACTGGCGCCCTCTGACTATCGCAAGATGAACTCCGACCATAGTTGACATGTGGGTCGCGAGACCAGTCTTCGAATGCCTGCTTTGTCCGCATAGCAGTCATTTATGCCTTGTACAGCGATTGTCTACTTGAGCCCAAAGAGTCATATGCTGCATCTTGCTTAGATGTCAGTTCCCAGGCGCAAAACCAAAGACGGGTTTGTCCTAGGTAGAAGCGACGCAAACAATCTGATCGAGGTTGATTTGACAGTAGAATTGCAGAACCTGATGCTAGGACAGCGAAATTAGGAGTGTTTGTATGTCCTTCAAACAACATTGCCAGGAGGTATTCGACCACTATGTCGCCTGCTACCGACAAGGGGACGCCAATGGATGCGCTTCCGTGTTTGCAGCGCAAGCAGAGATGTACTCTCCCTTCGGCCCACCTTCCATTGGAAGGCAAGCTATTGAAGACACACATGCAGAGTGGGTCGCGGAAGGTGGAGAAGACAAAAAAATCAATGTCTCTAGTGCAGGTCGAGACGGCGAACTCGGCTGGTGTCTTGCAGAATTTAGCGAAGGCACGACAGGTGAAGGCGTTTCGCTGAATGTGCTTGAGCGACAACCAGATGGTCGATGGCTAATCACACTATGCAGTCTTAATGAGACGCATCCCTAGAATTTAAACAGCTTGCTGCCGTCTGTTCCCATGCGTCGAATTGCCGATGTTAAATAGTTTTTATCTAAACCAACCGAGCCGAGCTAAATTGAAAGGAATCTACCATACTGAACCTCGAACTTGCCAAGAAGCTGTCTAGCCCCCATGTTGTGGGCCATTTCGG
This sequence comes from Ruegeria sp. YTSA226, assembly GCF_059609905.1. Classification (NCBI taxonomy): domain Bacteria; kingdom Pseudomonadati; phylum Pseudomonadota; class Alphaproteobacteria; order Rhodobacterales; family Roseobacteraceae; genus Ruegeria; species Ruegeria sp. YTSA226. The sequence goes on along the minus strand of NZ_JBXWMQ010000017.1, from coordinate 48,486 downwards.
ACTAGAGTTTCGGGGACTGGTGGGCTTTGTAAGGGTGGAGAGTTGCTTAAGTTTGACGCTGAAACAACGAAATTACTAGAAACCGCCTATCAGGGAGCCGAATTGACGCGGCGACGACAGGTGTCATTTGATGCGCTGTGCCCTTCTCCCGGTGAAACTATTTTGGACATCGGATGTGGCAACGGGCTGTTGACAGCAGAGTTGGCTCGCGCAGTTGGCTCGGATGGCTGTGTCATCGGGATCGACCCAAGCACTGACATGACAGCGGCCGCTAAAGAACGATGCAGCGACTACGCAAACGTGGAGTTTCGTGCTGGTGCTGCAAATAGCTTGCCCATTGAGAATGAGAGTGCTGACAAAGCGGTCTCGGTACAAGTCTTTGAGTACATCGAAGACGTAGACGGTGCGTTGGCTGACACGCTGCGGTGCGTCAAACCCGGCGGGCGGCTTGTCATCAGTGATCTGCACTTTGGTAGCTTGATTTGGTTCAGCGATGAGCCCGACAGAATGCAAAAGATGCTGACTTCCTGGAACCAGCACTTTGTGAGTGGTTCCCTCCCGGAAAGACTGCCCGCACTGATAAAGGCTCGCGGCGACCATGTGGAAGATGTCTTGTCGTTCACTATGACAGATCACCAGCTAAAGCCTGATGGCCTCGCAATCATGATGATGCACCTCATGAAGCAATACGCTGTCGCAAATGACTATGTTGATCCCGCAGTTGCGCAATCGTGGTTTGACGAACAGTTCAGCCTTGCAAAAGTTGGACGCTTCTTCTTTTCGATGACCCAATTTGTCGTCGTGGCGCGTAGAAAAGGGTGATCGAGCGAAGTAACTCGGCCTAGGTTCTTCCGCAGGCTTCCTGAAAGTCGCGGTTGAAGAGACCCCCATTGGTGTCACAGTCGCCCCAATTGGTGCTGCAAATCTTTTGTCCATACTTAATTGTCGTCGGTGATGCCCCAAGGAAGTGCCAGACGTGCAGGCATTGATCAGACGTTCGAACGACCGCAGCGATAGGTGTGATGACAGAAGGTCTCGTGTTGCTACTTACTCTATGGCGACAACACAGGTGCGTGGCTGTCACTTCCAGCTTGCAGCTGCATTTTGGTGCGATCTAATCGCCTTATTCGGCCGATTGTCACCAAGTGTTGTCAGAACTTTCCTGGATACAGGTTCATCATGTTCTGCACGTCAAGCTCACTCGAAAACGCATCGGGATTACTCCAGATCACGTCATTAATATAGTCGCGTTCCGCGTGAAGATCGTTGGCTGTAGGCCGCAGCTTCCGGGTTTCGGGGAAGGCTCTTTTGGTCCAACCGAACAGTCCACCAAATACGGCCCAGAGGCTGGGTGACATTGTATGGGAAGCCATCTCATGGTCCTTTCCGAGTTAATTGCGCTGTCGCAACAACAGTAACTGTTCTCCCGTTTTTCTGGTATCCGGCACAAAATTGTGCTGTTCTACAAAAATGAAGAACGGGTTCCGAAATTGGTCGGATATTCGTGTGTTCCTCTCTGTCTTCAGAGAAGGGTCGACGCTTGCGGCCTCTAGAAAGCTAAAGGTCTCCCAACCAACGGTTGCCCGACGCATTGATGTTCTCGAAAGAGAAACAGGCTTGACGCTTTTTGAGCGCGGTACGCACGGGTTCAAACCGACCCCAGAAGCCCTTCGCCTCGTTCCCCTCGCCGAAGCAATCGAGACTTCAGTCCTTGAATTTGCCGATTGCGCGAAAGAATTGACGTCGACACAACCCATCCGTATCACCGCTTACTCAGCAAACTTCTCTGCACGCATGATTGAAATCGTAAACGAGTTTTCCGCCGACAATCAGGATGTCGCATTCGAGTTTTTGTCCAGCGTTCGGGCGCTGGACCTGATGGCGGGCGAGGCCGACATTGCTTTGCGCCTTGCAAGAACTGAACCTGATCCTGACCTGATCTGTCGTAAGATCAGCACGGCCCGCTGGTCTTTGTTCGGCAGCAGAAATTACGCGGACAAATTTGGCTTACCGGGGTCAACGAATGATCTGGCCGGGCATCAGTTTGTTACCTTTCAGCGGGACGATGTACCAAATGTATTCCACGAATGGTTGACCAATCACGTGGAGCCGGACCAGATCGTCATGTCTTTCACCGAACTGGAGCTAATGCATGCGGCGATCAGGTCAGGGCAAGGCCTTGGGATCAGCAATGTCAAGCTGGTGGAAACAGACATGTCTTTTATCCGATGTTTCGACGAAATCCCCGAACTTGCGGTGCCGCACCTAATGCTCATTTCGCCGGAAGCCTATCGTCGGCCAGAGGTTAGAGCCTTCGTTAAGTTCTTCGCACCTCGCTATGCGGCAATCTACAAGTAGTTATTTAGGCAAAAAAGGATTGAGAACACGCGAACAAGCTAGTTTGCATGTACGCCACGACCGCAATTGCGAATAGAAGCCTTATGTGGCGAGCCCAAGGATACTTTTGAAGATGACAAAGGGAGGTCGAATTGATCGCCGCGCCCAAGTCGCTGCAAACCGCCTTAACTCCGACATGCCATCACGTGGTGCATGACCAGGTTAAGAACTTCAACATCGTTCTGGTTAAATGTCTGGTATCGGAATTTGACCGTTCCCCGGTCTGGCTTCGAACGTGATGGTGTAATTGCCTCAACCGTGACGCGCACGCTGATCGTGTCACCGGAATACACCGGAGCCAGCCACCGTACCTCGTCCATACCATGTCCACCCAGATTGGTGCCGGTAAGTACACCAGTGTCGCGGAACAACCTGAAAGTAAGCGCTATTGTTTGAAATCCACTGGCGATGAGACCGCCGAAAATCGACTCTGCGGCAGCCACTTTGTTAACGTGGAAGGGCTGCGGGTCATGAACCAGTGCGAAGTCAATAATCGCTCCCTCGGTCAGCGTAACGCCACCGGTTTCGAAAGTTTCGCCAACCGACAAATCGTCGATGTATTTTCCGCTGGCCATGGCAAAAGTATAGTTTGATGCACACTCAACCGTCAACGCGGAGCCACGCTCGGCAGCCACTAATGCCGCATTGTCATTCGACTATGGCAAAGATCGTAATTGAGAACTGAGCCAGTGGTCTTTGACCTATGCCGCGGCGACAAAAAGGTGCGCTTCTTGCGGTACGTGCAATACGCCTTCATTGTCATATCTAGACAAAACGTCTGCAACCTCTTCCACGACCTTGTTGGTGACGTCAGCACCTGCATCCCTAAGATCAGTTTCGATTGGCAGCGCCATGATTTGCGCACGAAGGTCAATAAATCTTCGCTCTAGTACCAATGGCTCGTGACGAGCTATCTTAAAGCCTGCATCGACCAACAAGTTCGAAATGAGGTCCCCATCTCGAAACGAAAAAGGCGCTCTGGCCTTGACTGCGGCATCTGTTCCAACATGCTGTTCGAGAGCTTTTGCAAGTGCTCCATTGAAGGGCGACACAGCGCGCCAACATGTCAAAAACAGCTGACCGTCATTGCGCAAGATCCTATGAACTTCTTTCAACGCGGCGGATTTGTCGGGGAAGAACTGAAGCCCCTGTTGTATGAAGGCATAGTCAAACGTAGCGTCTCCGAAAGGTAACTCGGTTACATCTGCTGCATACCACTCGAGCACATGACGACAATCCAGCTGATTGGACTGCGCGACCTCAATCATGGTTTCGTTCAGATCTACGCCAACAACCCGGCCTTCGCCCGTCAGTTTCCTTGCAATCTCTCGCGTCAAAGCCCCGGTGCCGCATGCAATGTCGATAACACAAGTGCCGCTTCGAAGCTGAACCTTCTGCATTGTTGCTTCAGCCAATGGGCCGAACATCGCAGGCACACTATGGTTGTTGTACTTCTGCGCAGCTTCTTTGGTCAGCCGGAAATTGTCCGTCATCAAAATATCCTCCTAGCAACGCGTCAATAATTGGATCACCCAAAGTGACCCAAAATCGTAGTCTCACGAGGTTTCAACCGGAAGGCTCTCATCGGCGCTCCATTCAGCCCAGGAACCATCATAGAGGCGCGACTTGTCGAACCCCATGTGGCGAAGCGCAAGGAGACCGCAAGAGGCGGCAATACCGCGACCGCAATACGCGATAACCTCGTCGTCGGTTTGAATTCCCTTGTCCTGATAGTGCTGAAGGAGGCGGAGGCGATCCGCCAACCTGAATGAGCCTCGTTCCTTTAGTTTCGCTGCCCGCTCAGCAATGGGTGTGTGTGCCAAATCCGGATCGATGTTCGATATCGCCGGTATGTTAACTGCACCGGGGATATGTCCCGAGCGACCTCCCCATGTGTGAACACCGTCGCCTCGGAAGAGGTCGTTTGGCAGAAAGTCCACAACTCTGACCTCAGGCATTCCTATCGCGTCCAGAACGTCAGTTTTGCTGGCAATCCAATTGCTCTGCACCTTGGGAGCGAAGTCGCCAGGCTCAACGGATGGATCGCCAGTTTCAGTGGGTCGACCTTCGAGTTTCCATTGCTGCAAGCCGCCGTCCAAGACCTGCGCGTTTTTATGGCCATAGTGCGAAAGTGCCCACCAAAGACGCGCTGAAGCCAACGGAAGCCCGGAATCATCGTAGACCAAGACATGACTGTCGTTGGAAACACCCAACTCGCGCATCTTTTTCCCAAAATCCTCTGGCCCGAGCATCATATCGGGAACGTTCTGATTGCTGTCTGCAAGCTCCGTCGACATGCCTACATACACGGCGCCGGGAATGTGCTCGGCTTGGAACTCGCTCCTATCGTCATAGGCTAAGCCCTTGCCGTTTTCCTCCCTAAACTTCCAGCGAACATCAATGATGCGTAGTTTCGGGTCAGTCAGGTTATCTGCCAACCAAGCCGTATCAATGAGCGGGCGAGTTTGGGTTGTCATACCTACGTTCTCCTCTAACCGGACGCGGGCCGGGCCGTATGGAATAATCCCCAAAATTGCTTTCGGAGTCCAATTTTAGGAAATTGGGATTTGATGATGCAACTATGGTTTGATTGGCATTTCGATGATTTCATGAGACTTCTGAAAGAAACGGATGCTGAAATCAGGGCGCCTCGCAACGTCGATTTCCTTTGACTCGTTTATGGCTAGGCATGCTCATATAGCTCACTGACGGACAGGTTTGGTACAGATAGTGGAAGGTTTGGATGCTTGAAGATCGGTACGGAAGCCCGCTAACGACCACATCACAAGCTGCGCGAGACGCCTACGTTGAAGGCATCGATCGTTTTCTGGGTGCTTTTGATGATGTTGAAGAAGCTTACCGTTCTGCAATGCAGGCAGATGATAGTTTTGCCATGCCCCATGTTGGGCTTGCGCGATACCTTGTTACCGTCGGGCGTGGACAAGATGCAAAGCGTGAAATAGCCGTCGCAAAGGAACTGTCGCATGGCGTCAGTTCGCGCGAAGCCGCCCAGATCGACATTATCAGCGATCTCATTGAGGGGCGTGCACCGCAGGCTTACAGGCGCATCCGGGATCACGTCGCTGACCATCCACGAGATATTTTGCTTGCTCAGACCTGTACCAGCGTATTTGGCTTAATAGGGTTTTCAGGTCAGGCTGGACGCGAGGCGGAGCAGCTTGCGTACACGACCATGTTAAAGCCACACTATGGCGACGACTGGTGGTTTCTCTGTCAGCATGCATTTGCCCAGATGGAGGCCGGACAGATTGGCCCGGCCGCGGAAAACATCGAGTGCGCACTTGAGTTGAAGCCAGACAGCGCACACACTGCACATGTCAGGGCCCATCTCTACTATGAGAACGGTGAGACGGACGCTGGCTACGCTTATCTGCGCGAGTTTTGGCAAGACTATCCCTCCACAGCGTATCTGCACTGCCATCTCAGTTGGCACGTCGCTCTGTGGGCGCTTGAGAGCGGCGATGTGGCGGGTATGTGGAAGCTGTTCGATGATTATGTTTCCCCCGACCGACCTCCTGCGCCACCACTGAACGTTCTGACTGATAGTGTGGCAATTGTTCACCGCGCCTTTTTGGCTGGCGAGCAAATTCCCCAGGAGCGTTGGCAACAACTCAGCGACTATGCTGTTGAGTTCTTTCCTTCACCTGGCTTGGCTTTTGCGGATGTTCACGCTGCTCTTGCGCATGCGATGGCTGGAAACAGAGAGCGTCTGGAATCAACCATTGACGGCGCAAAGGGACCCGCAGGCCCCACCGTTGTTTCTGTCGCAGGCGCATTCCGTGCGTTGGCGGATGGAAATGCGGATGAAGCGATTGAGAAATTCGTAAGTGTCATGTCTGAGCACGAACGCCTTGGTGGTAGCCGGGCGCAACGCGACATTATTGAGTTTTCATTGGCGCATGCGCTGGCAATTTCGGGACAATCGAATGAAGCTCAACGCATTCTCAACATGCATCGACCGCATACCTCTCACGACCATGCAGTTGCCACGCTAGAAGAATAGGGTCCCCCGTATTTTTGACGCCCGCAATGAGCGCAAATTACAGGTTTTCAACGCCACTTTGAACGTAAGCTGTCGCACGACGCTACTAGGTCCCAAAAGTGTTAGTTGGCGGAAAAGAACAATCTGACTGCTGACATCAGCTTTCTCAAATGCCCGTCTTAGGTGTGCAAGCGGTGATTGTGGTCTTGTCGGCGGGCTACTGTGGAGGGATTGGACCGCCCGTCACTCACGCGGCCGACAAGTTGATCAGTTGCCAAGAAGAGTGCTTCGATCAAATGGGGCTCATATAAGTCGGGTCTATGCCTTAGGTCGGCTTTGATGTCGCCAGTATCGAGAAACAGCCCATTGTGGTAAACTCCTCCCTTTAATTAGGGGGTTATTGTGATGGAATACTATGATCTCGGTCGCTACAGCCGAAAGATCACAACCTCGTCGGACGAAGCCCAGCTTTGGTTTGATCGTGGTTTGGCTTGGACTTACGCGTACAACCACGAAGAAGCGATTGTATGCTTTCAGAATGCCGTGGCTGCGGATCCAAATTGCGCAATGGCGCACTGGGGCATCGCGTATGGTATTGGGCCGAACTACAACAAGCCTTGGGAAACATTCGAAGAAGACGAGAAGCCTGACTGTATCGCCTTGGCGAAAGCGTCAATCGAGGCTGCTGCGTCGTTAAAGGACCGGCTGACGCCTGTTGAACGCGCGCTAATCGATGCCATTCCAGCGCGTTATCCACCCTCGTCGGATATTGAGGATTTCAGCCCGTGGAATGACGCCTTCGCTGATGCGATGCGAAAAGTTCACACCGAATTCGATCAGGACCTGGACGTGTCTGCGATTCTGGCCGAGTCGCTCATGAACCGGACACCCTGGCAGCTTTGGGATTTGCCGACCGGAAAGCCCGCCGAAGGGGCCGATACGCTCGAGGCAATATCCGTGCTCGAAAATGCGTTCGATACACTTTCCGGAGCATGGGAGCACGCAGGACTATTGCACATGTACATTCACCTTATGGAAATGTCGCCCCACCCCGAACGGGCACTGCGTCAGGGCGATGTGCTCAGCACGCTGGTGCCCGAGGCCGGGCATTTGTTGCACATGCCGACCCATATCGACGTGTTGTGCGGAGACTATATGAACGTGGTACTGCGCAATCACAAAGCCATATTGGCAGATCGCAAGTTTCTGAAGCGCGAAGGCCCTGACAATTTCTATTCCGTCTATCGGTGCCACAACTATCACTTTAAAATATACGGTGCGATGTTCTTGGGGCAACCATCGGCAGCAATCGAAGCTGCCGATGAGCTGATCGACACCTTGCCGTCAGACACTCTTCAGCCGATGGCGGACTGGTTTGAAGGCTTCATTCCAATGAAGCAACATGTGCTGATCAGGTTTGGTCGCTGGCAGGATATTCTCAATCAGGATCTGCCAGAGGATGAAGAGCTTTACAGCGTGACCATTGCCATGATGCGGTATGCAAGGACGGTTGCCTTGGCCAACCTACACAGGGTCGCCGAAGCCGAGAGTGAAAAAGCCAAGTTCTATGATGCTCTGGCCAGAGTTCCTGAGACCCGAATGCTGTTCAACAACACATGCCGGGACATTCTGAAGGTCGCTGAGCAAATGATGCTGGGTGAGTTGGCCTATCACACAGGAGAGCACGAAACGGCCTTTGACCACCTGCGAAAGTCAGTCGAGATCGACGACAACTTACCATACGACGAGCCCTGGGGCTGGATGCAACCCACCCGTCATGCGCTGGGTGCTCTTCTTCTTGAACAAGGCCAGATGGAGGAAGCCGAATCTGTTTACCGTGCAGACCTTGGCCTGGATGCAACGCTTAGCCGGGCCTGTCAGCATCCGGGCAACGTCTGGAGCCTGCATGGTTTGCACGAATGTCTCACCCGGCGCGGTGAAACGGTCGAAGCCGCCCATATTAAGCTACAACTGGACAAGGCCGCTGCCCGCGCCGAGGTGCCGATAAAGGCGTCGTGTTATTGCAGGCAGAAGGCTTTGGCCGCCGAGTAATCTCGGATCAACAGCAATGGCTGGGGCATTTGCGAGGCCCGCTTCTGCCGTTGATCGGGACTTGTTTAACTTCGTTGATGGCAACCGTCTGGGCGACCAGAAGACTGCCAAGCATCGCTTGGATGCCGTTTTGCGGTAAATCAGCCGCATGGTAGCATAGCGTAAGATTTGCAGTCGGGGGGCAACATGGTCTTAACATTCGCACAAATGGAAGCTCAGGAAATATCCAAAGCAAATCCGATTTCAGCAACTGACGCGCTGGCAGTACTGATCGAAGACCCCAACGCACTTGTGGTGGACGTGAGGGATAGCGCTGAAATGGCGGCTACAGGTATCAACCCTAGAGCAATTCCGGCTCCTGGTCGCGCCGTCGCTTGGATGGCAGACCTTGAAAGTGAATACAGATCTCAAGAGTTACAGGATCGTGGAAGGCGAATTTTCACCACTTGTGGCGGAGCTCCGAGCTACCGAGGCGCGGCAGCGGCAAATGTATTGGCTGCTATGGGTTTTCAAAACGTGCAGTTCATCGATGGAGGGATGGCGGCTCTGATCGCAGCTGGCTCCTCCACAAAGCAGCCTTAAAAAACGGCGAAACCAACGGTCTTGAGCAAACAGAGCAGGCGAGTAAATAGATACTTCTCAGCTTCCAGAGTTGTGTCTAGATACGACTTGCGACTGAGATATAAGCCAGTTGACGAACACCTTAGCCTCGGGACGCTGAAATTCTGCTTGAGTCTGGATGTAATAGACGCCGAAGAGTGGCTCAGAGAACAACTCAATCATCCGACCAGATGACAGATCGTCCTCGAAAAAAGCTCGGGCAGAATACGTGATACCGTCACCCCGGCGAACCGCAGTCATGATCAGGTTCCCAGGCATGTGATTTATGGTCAATGGCTCGGGAGGTACGACCCCATGATAGGTGAGCCAGTCGGCCGCCTCGTTGGTGCCTAGTTCCTGCAACCAGGGCAGCTTCGTTAATGAGGCCGGGTCACGCAGATCTTGGCCTTCCACCAGTGAAGGTGCTCCGATCACGACCATGTCGGATACAAGGACAGTATCCTCTTCTTTTCTTGGCATGCGTCTATCGTGATACCGAATGGCGACATCGATACCACCTGGCTTAATCTGAACCAGTTCAGAAGTTGGGTTCAGCATCAAAGTGATCTCTGGATGTTGTTGTTGAAACTCTGCCATTCTCGGCAATAGCCACTCCACCGCGAATGCTGGTGACATGGTCACTTGAACGGGACGGTGTGCTGCATGTTCCGCCAGTCGTTCGACACCCCTTCCGATAATTTCAAAGCCGATACCCAGTTCACGTGAAAGAATGATGCCTGGCTCTGTCAATTCAATGCTGCGCCCACGTCTGGCAACGAGAGCTACACCCAAATGTCTTTCCAACGATTTCACCTGCTGGCTGACAGCCGCTTGGGTCACGTTCAAGCGTTCAGCCGCCACTGTGTAACTCCCTGCTTCCGCAACTGCTGAGAAAGCGCGCAAAGCGTTCATCGGGGGAAGGTGCAACCAATCCATACTGTAGATTTTCTAATGCTTGGTTAAACTATTTGAGTCGCATGATATCGGTTTTCTTGACAATATTCATATCAAAATCTGTTTATAAGTTCCAAGAAAAATAGGCATAGGCATAGGCATAGGCATAGGCATAGGCATCATCATGGATGTCAGCCTAGCCGCATGCCAGGAGATCTTCATACGATGGAAAAACTTCAAGGTGGATGCTACTGTGGTGCGGTTCGATACCAGATCGCGACACCACCTGTCTGGTCGGGACATTGCCATTGTCGTTCATGCCAAATGGCCCTTGGCGGCGCCTTTGTAACTTGGGCTAAGGTAGCCGCCGAAGACTTCGCCGTTATCAAAGGCGAAATCCAACACATTGAGAAAACTCCGGGTATTCGCCGCGGGTTTTGTCGGGACTGTGGAACGACGTTGACCTATGCCGCCCTAAATGAAGTTGAGGGCCAAGACTGGAGCGCTGACGCTTGGTTTTCTGCTGTAACGTTGGACGACCCATCGATTGCGAAACCCAAGGCCCACGTCTTCGTGTCACATCAGCAGCCATGGATAAAACTCGACGACGGTCTGCCGACGTTTCTTGAGTTCTAACCAACTTTCCGAGCGCACGGAGGAGAAAGCGATGAACACTGCATACTCATATGCCTGCAAGGATTGCGAGGGCATGGAGGCCTGCCCAGGCAAAGTGGTTGCAGCGACTAAGGACGAAGTATGGAAAATCATGGAACTGCACGCGGTAGTCGCCCATGGAGAAGATCCTAGTTCGTGGGACGCCGATACTCGAGAATATCTGGAAACACTGATAAAGCCCGCGTGATCAAATAAATTAGGCTTCAAATTCCTGCGGATAAGCGCCACAGCTCACATCGCCAGCAATTCCTGATGAATTGCGACCATTGCCCAGGTGTCGCGCGTGCAATACGCCACAAGATCAGCATATACCTTAGGGCTGCAGCCGGACACACCTGCGGACTGCCGTTGAAGACAAGTATTCGGAGCGCCTTTAATGCCGAAAATAGGCAGTTATTTTAGGTGATTAACGACCGGATACGAGAAGATCAGAGGCTGTTGAGCCGATGCTTTTCGAGTATCCCGCAAAGCATAGCCTGTGCTTGCAGCCTGTGTTCTCGATGACGTTCACGGGCGGCATCTGGACGACCTTCACTGATCGCTTGAAAAACAACCCGGTGATCTTCATTAGATTTAACGGGCAGGGGCCGGATGAACAACGTCGTTGCGCGCGCGCGACGTACCTGGTCGCTCATCATGGCGACAATCGCTTCGACTCGTTTGTTGCCGCCTAACCGAACGAGCTCCTGGTGAAACAACTCGTCGGCCTCGGCCCAGGCTTCAAGGTCTTCGGCTTCGATGGCTTGGTCCATCTTTGCAATTGATCCGGCAAGTACCGCCAGTTCATCTTCGCAGTAGCCCGCTTCGGCAGCGCGCTGTGCTGCGAGACTCTCGAGTTCCGTTAGGATGTCGTAGATTTCGCGCATATCATCTGATGAAACAGGCAGTATCCGAACGCCCTTTCGGGGCCGCATTTCAAGCAACCCTTTACTTTCCAACATCAGCGCAGCTTCCCGTATCGGGGTGCGGGACATGCCAAGGGTTTCGGCGAGTTCCGATTCCAGATGATCAGTTCCGGCCGCAAGTTCGCCGGACAGGATCATCTGTCGCAAATCCCTGACAGCGCGTTGCGTATTAGAAAGAGTTTTTGCGTCCTGATCCTTCACGGGGTCTCCAGGTTGATTTTTCGTCCTTCCGCAGCTGAGAGATAGATATTCTCTTCAATGCGGATCACATCCAAATATTCTCGGGCCGTGTTTTCCAGCGGCGTGCCCCGTAGAAGGCCCGAAATGACGTGACTTTGCAAGGCGTGGACGCAGTCTCCTCCAAATCCATCATGATCGCTTGGAGGTAGAATCTGCTGTCGCTCCTGTTTTCCAAAACCGCGGAGTTCTACTGAACCATCGCCATTAAGAACCAGTGATCCTTCCGTTCCTTCGATGAGCGCTTCGCCCATGGTCTGACGCAGGTTTTTGGCGCTGTGGTCAAGGCATCTGTTGCCATCGAACAGAGCATTCAAACCGTTTGGGTGGTCAAACAGGATGAAACCTGCATCCTCGCCCGTGATAACGGGGTTAATTTGGCGCAAGTCCGCATAAACGGCGCTTGGCGCATCGAATAGAAACCGGAACGTGTCTACCCAGTGAACCGCTGTTTCATGAACCAGGAAACGCGGCATTTCCTGAAAGTACGGCTGCCGGTCAAGGTAGGCTCGTGGTCCCTGTCCGTCGCCGGGCCGAAGCCGGAAAGTAGCTTGGAGAGGTGTACCAATTCGACCCTCGGTCATCGCCACCTTGATCGCACGATACCAGGGCTGAAAGCGAAAATTCTCATGCACGACAATAGTTGCACCTACCGCCTCAGCCTCTGAAACAATCTTCTCAGCTTCATCCAGAGATAAGCAAAATGGCTTTTGGCAGATCAGCCACTTGATACCAAACCGCAATGCCGAGCGGATTGCCTCGGCCTGCGCCACAGGCGGAAGGATGATGTCCACGAGATCTGGTTTTTCCGCCTCCAACATTCTTGACAGATCATCGTAAGCGGCCAGTCCTGTTTCTTTCGCCTTGTTGATATCACGGTTGCAGGATGCAATCGGAACCGCTCCGGGCATTCGGGACCAGCTTTCGTAGTGGAACCTGCTGAAATACCCCGCACCCACACACGCGACACTGATGGCTTGTTGAGTATTCATGTCCGCATTGCTTCCAATACCGATGCGGCGGCACCCTTCGTTCCGGCCGTTCCACCTAGGTCACGGGTCAGGTTCTGTCCGTTCGCCGTCACCTTTTCCACGGCTTCACGCAATCGTTCGCCGTCGCTGGACAGGTCTGGATGATCATGGGTGAACCCCAACCATTCAAGCATCATTGCTGCGGACAGGATCATCGCAAAAGGGTTTGCAATACCCTGTCCCGCAATGTCCGGGGCGGAACCATGGCAGGGTTGGAATACAGCGTGATTCAACCCGATATCCGCTGATGGCGCCAGTCCTAGACCACCCATGAGACCCGCACCAAGGTCTGAGAGGATGTCTCCGAACATGTTCTCAGTGACCAAAACGTCAAATTCCCAAGGCTTTTGAACCATCCATAGAGCGGTGGCATCAACATAGGCATGGTCAGCTTTCAAATCGGGATGGCGTGCGGCCTCCATGTCAAAGATAGATCTGAAGAATGCAAAGGCCCTGAAAACATTGGCTTTGTCGACACATGTAACCCGTCCTTGGCCGCGACCGGATGCCTTGCGGTTCTTGGCGAGTTCAAACGCGAAACGGAACAGTTTTTCGGACACCTCACGAGTGATCAGCAGAGTTTCACGTGCTTCGTGTTCCGTTACTTCGCCAGCGCCTTGGGTGAAGAACAGTCCTTCTGTGCTTTCGCGTATCAAGACAAAGTCGATCTCTTTTCCGGGGGGCAGCGTCAAGGGGGTCATTTGTCCGCTGCTTACCTTTACTGGTCGTACACCAGCGAAAAGTCCCAGTTGCTTTCGCAGATCAATCTGAGGTGAAATCTCGGTTCCGTCAGGATATCGAACATCCGGCAAGCCCATTGCAGACAGCAGAATTGCGTCAGCATTACGTGCAGTTTCGAGTGATCCAGCCGGAAACGATTCTCCAGTTTTGGTGTAGTGGCCTGCGCCTGCTGGTGCGTCTGTAAACGCCAGCTCGTAGCTGGGATTGTTGCCCGAAAGCTGGCGCAGGATTTCAAGCGTAGGGGCCATAATTTCCGGGCCGATCCCGTCCCCGTGGAACACTGCAACATCGTACATCTTTTTCATCTTTGCCCATTTCCTTCCCGTTTCGCATTCATAGCGCGATAGCAGCTTCCACTACAGTACGTTGACAATGCATTCTTTAATGTATACGCAAATAAATGCAATAATAAACGCGAAGTAGTTTTGGGAGGACTTGGAAATGAAACTAAAGCTAGGGCGGTTGGCGGCCGCAGCCGTGGTGGCGACCGGGATTACAGGGGCAGCTATTGCGCAGGATTATCCCTATCGTGATATCACCACAGCTGTGGTCTGGGGGGCCGGTGGTGGCACGGACACGATCAACCGAATGATCATGGCCGAGATGGAAAAACACCTTCCGGTCTCGATCAATGTGATCAATCAAACAGGTGGTGTCGCAGGCTCCAACGGTATGGTTTACGTGATGAACCAACCAGACGATGGTTATACATTGGTCGGTTTGTCAGAGTCGAACGTCACCGCTGCTGTGCAGGGTGGTTGGGATAAGAAATTTGATTTTTGGTATCCGTTCATTGTTGGTGGATCACCTGATCTGATCTCGGTCCCGGCGGACAGCCCTTACAATACTCTGGAAGAACTGGTCGACGCTGCGAAAGCAGCTCCTGGCACTATTCCTGCGGCGGCTTCCGGCGCAGGTTCGATCCACCACTTGAATCTTCTGGCCATCGAAAAAGGGGCCGGTGCAGAATTCAAGTTTGTTCCATACAAAGGCTCAGCGCCCGGTCAGGAAGCTGCGATAGCGGGCGAAGTCGCGTTGGTTGTGACGTCACTGGCTGAACAGGCTCCGTTGATTGAAGGCGGTCAACTTAAACCGCTCGCGATGTTGACGCCCGAAGATGCGCAGATTGCAGGGGCAACAGTGCCTTCTGCCTTCGGCATCTATGACGGTCTCGATCAGTATTTGCCGCTCAAACAGGCCATCGGGTTTGCAGTTCACAGCTCAGCCGGGGACGATGTAAAGGCCGCGCTTGGTGATGCCTTCGAGCAAGCTATTGCCTCCGACACCGTCGCCGAATGGGCCTCTGCAAACAATTATGATGTCGGTGGTCAACACGGTGAAGAAGCTCAAGAACTGTTTGCGAACCTCGAGGCTACTTTTGCCTATACCTTGCAAGACCTTGGCGCTGCCACAGTGGACCCGGCCTCGCTGGGTATCGAGCAGCCCTAATCCGATCAATTTTGAAGGGGCGCGCATGATCGCGCCCTTTCCCTCAGGAGGCAGGCAATGGACAAACCTGACGAAACACTGGTCATGCGGTCGCGCGACTTTTGGGCAGCAATTGTTCTTATAACAGTGTCCGTCTTTTTTCTTTGGAAGACATCGGACATTCCACTTTGGGGCGAAAACCGCGCAGGTGTAAGTGGATCGGATTGGTACAACTCGGCTGCAATTGTACCGCTGTTCATCTTCGGTGGATTGCTTGGCTTGTCCTTCGTTTTGCTTGCTATTTCAATCCGCTCAGGTGGTGCCCAAAACGCGCTTAGTGCTTTGGGCATCGGATGGGATAAGTCGGAAGCCTATCGAGCTTCAACAATAGGCCTGATCCTTCTTGCATATGTCGTCGGACTGGTTCCCAGAGTGGACTTCATTCTGTGTTCTGGGTTGCTGATTACAGCTTCGACTTACGGCTACTACGGGGGTCATGCGCGGCGTGCTTTGGTGGCCTGTAGCGCGGTTGTCTCTGCCGGGCTATTTGCGTTTGCTGTTTTCCCCGCGCAGGCGGACTGGAACGCACTCAGTGACGATTGGTTTACACTGGCTCTATGGGTCTCGCTTACACTTTTGGTGTTGAGCAAGGCGGCTTCCGAACACGTTTTGCGGTTCGTTCCGTTGGTGGCAATACTTGCCCCGCTCATCCTCGTTTGTGCGATGGCCTTTGTTTTCCGACAGAACGTGCCCGCGCGCGGCGGGCTGATCTTCAAGCAAATCGAGTACCACTACTACGTGACGCTTCGTCCGCTATGGAAAGATTGACCGGATGGACTTTATCCTTTCGCAACTGGCTGGATTTGGGACCACATTCGTGGGCCTGGCAGTAGACCCGCTGACCTATCTGTATTTGATTGCATCCGTGTTCCTGGGTATAACGTTTGGCGCATTGCCCGGCCTGACCGCAACGCTGGCAGTGACGATCCTGACGGGTTTCTTCGGCAACAAGATCCCATTGGACTATTCGCTGATCGCTTTGCTCGGGGCCTATGTCGGCGCGATTTACGGCGGCTCTTATCCGTCAATCCTGCTGAACATTCCGGGCACGGCGGCCAGTGCGGCGACGGCCATGGATGGATACCCTCTGGCTAAAGCGGGTCGAGGGGGCGAAGCACTAGGGCTGACCACAACGGCCAGTTTCATTGGTACAGTTATCGGGACCATCACGCTTTTGATCTTTGTCTGGGCGTTGCTTTTGGTTTCAAAAAACATCGCAAGCCCGGAGAAAGCACTGCTGGCCCTGTTCGGCATTCTGCTTTCTGGCACTTTGATGAGCGAAGACCTGGTGATCAAGGGATGGATCGCCGGTCTGATCGGCCTTGCGATGTCCATGGTGGGGCTTGACCCTCTGTTGTCTGAACCGCGCTATACCTTCGGCTGGTCTTACTTGATGAGCGGGTTTCAGGTCGTGCCGGTTTTGATGGGGGCATTTGCCATTCCCCAAATCATCGACGGTTTAAGGCACGTTGAGGCCGGGAAAGCTCTGGCCCTGAAAGGTCGCATCCTTCCGAATCTACGCTCCATCCGACGCTACCTGCCCACCATTGGCCGGTCAGGGGTGATCGGGACAGGGGTAGGAGCACTTCCCGGCGTCGGCGAAGATGTCGCCGGTTGGGTCAGCTACGGTGTCGGTAAGACCGTATCTGCTGAGGGCGATAAGTTTGGAAAAGGGTCATTGGAAGGTCTGCTGTGCTCTGAAACGGCAAACAACGCCTGCATTGGGGGCGCACTAATCCCGCTTTTGGTGTTGGGCATTCCCGGTTCACCACCCGCCGCGGCTTTGATGGGGGCTTTCAAGATCAACAACGTGATCCCAGGTCCGACGATAGACCCCGAGATCATTCTGCGCGTGGTTGCAATACTTGTGTTGGCCTCCCTGACAATGTTCCTGATGGGCCTGTTCACTGCTCGGGTTTTCATCAGAATACTCGCCATCCCGCAGACTATCTTCTTGCCGGTTGTGATGGTTCTAACAACAATTGGGTCTTTCAGCGTCGGTGGTGGCATCAATGATCTTTACCTGATGCTTGGCGTCGGCGCCGTTGCCTATTTCATGAACCTGATGAAATACCCAATCGCGCCATTGGTTATCGGGGTTATTCTGGGCAGCCTGTTTGACGAAACCTTCCGCCGGTCGCTGTTCTTGTCGGACGGGGATCTTTCGGTCTTCTTTTCACGCCCGGGTGCGGCCATTCTGCTGGTGCTCAACATTGGCCTGATCCTCAGCCAACTGCCCGTTGCGAAGCGCGCTTTCTCACGTCTGAAAGGACTTTCCGTCTGATGTTTGTGGTTACTGTCACCTTCACTCTCAAGCCCGGTACGAGAGACACCTTTTTGCCGCTGATGGTCGAAAACGCTTCGACCTCTTTGTGTGAAGAAGCCGGATGCCAGCAGTTTGACGTTTGCCTCGGCGGCAATCCCGATACAGTTTTTCTCTATGAGGTTTATGATGACAGCGCTGCGTTCTCCGCCCACCTGGAAAGCGCGCATTTTCAGGCCTTCGATACGGCAGTGGCTGATATGATCGCTACCAAGGTAGTTCACCAGTACTCCGAGGTCATCCGATGAACGATTGGGAAATCCACGCCGTGAAATACGCGGATCGAAATGCCCGCACCCGACGGGACAGTTTCATCTTGGATGACAATCATGACGCACCTCATGCGATGGACTATTTCATCTGGGTATTGAAGCGCGGGAACGAAGTCATTCTGGTCGATACCGGCTACGATTCCGATGAGGCAGTCGCCCGTGGTCGTCCCATTGCGATGGACCCGCGCGAGGCTTTGCAGCCCATAGGCATTGCGCCGGAAGCGGTAACCGAGGTTATCGTGACCCATCTTCATTATGATCACGCGGGGGGGCTGCATATGTTCCCGAACGCGAAGCTGCATATGCAATCGGCGGAGATGGCCTTCGCCACAGGCCCCTGCATGTGCCACGACCATCTGCGCGCACCTTTCACGGCTAGCCATATTTGCGAGGTCGTAAAGCGTCTCTATTCAGGGAACGTCGTGTTCTACGATGGAGAAGCCGAGATTATAGATGGGGTCACGGTGCACTGCATTGGTGGGCATTCGCGAGGGTTGCAATGCGTTCGCGTAAGGACGGAAGCCGGGTGGATGGTGCTCGCCTCTGATGCCTCGCATTACTATGAGAATTTCATGGCGCGCAAAGCCTTTCCCATTGTCGTCGACCTACAGGACATGATGGATGGTTTCGAGACACTCGAGAGGTTGGCCTCGCATCCTCGACTTATCGTGCCCGGCCATGATCCACTTGTGCGTGAGGTTTTTCCAGTCGGTGCAGCGCCGCATATCTATAGGCTAGACCCAGGGCCGACGAGGGACATCGAACTATGAAAATAGGTGTCATAGCGGATGATTTTACTGGTGCGAGTGATATTGCGAACACCTTGGCGAAGGGCATGGAGCCAGAAGGTGGGATACGAACCGCGCAGTTTCCGGGTGTTCCTAATATCCCGGTCGACGAAGAGATCGAAGCGGGTGTGATCTCACTCAAAAGCCGCACTGCACCGGTTGAAGAAGCCATTACAGACAGTCTGAGTGCTTTGCGGTGGCTCGCGGATCAAGGATGCCAGCAGTTCATCTTCAAGTATTGTTCGACCTTCGATTCCACGACGGAAGGAAATATCGGCCCAGTTGCGAAAGCGCTTGCCGACGAGCTGGACGCGCAAAAGGTGGTTTTCTGCCCGGCCTTTCCGACAACCGGGCGCACCGTCTATCACGGTCACCTATTTGTGCAAGGTAAGCTGTTGCACAAGTCGGGGATGGAAAATCACCCTCTTACTCCGATGACGGATGCTAACATCAGGCGATGGTTGCAGTATCAGACCCAAGAAGCGGTCGGGTTGGTGTCAATTGACGCCGTGGAGCAAGGATCAGAGGCGATTGCTGATGCTTTGCAGAAGGCCGGCGAACGATTTGTAATTGGCGATGCGATTTCGGATGAAGATTTGTTGGCCTGGGGAGAAGCTCTAAAGGATGCCAAGCTCATTACTGGGGGATCGGGTATAGCACTGGGACTACCAAGAAACTTCCTGAGAGAGACTTCATCCAAAAGTGCTGGCACTGTGTTCACTGGTATCGCAGGGCCTGCCGCGATCCTTGCGGGTTCTTGTTCAGGTGCGACCCGCAGGCAGATTGAAATTCACGCGAAGTCCCATCCGACTTTCGCAATTGATGTTTCGGGTGTTATGTTCGGGGATGTGACCACGCAAACGCTTCTGGATTTCTTTGAAGAGCATTCGGGTCAGGCGCCGCTCGCGTATTCATCGGGGAGCCCGGATGATGTGCGTGCGATCCAAGGTCAGTTTGGTCAGGAAGCCGTAGCGGAAAAGCTGGACAATCTCTTTGAAGATACCGCGCGAGAACTTGTCCAAAAGGGCTACAAGCGGTTGGTTGTAGCTGGAGGTGAGACGTCGGGAGCTGTCGCCCAGGCTGTCTCTGAGGCACTGGGGTCACCGGCTATGTCAATCGGGCCAGAGATTGACCCGGGCGTACCTGTCCTGAGCGTTGGAAAAACTGAACCCATTGCAATGGCTTTGAAATCCGGCAACTTTGGCGCTCCAGATTTCTTCTCGAAGGCACTGAGAATGATGGAGGCAGGCAAATGAGTTCTGAAGAACAGGCACTGCGACGGCAGATGTCCGAGCTGTGCGCCTCGCTGTTTGTGCGTGGCTTTTCCGTTGGCACTGCGGGCAATGTCTCTGCGCGTTTACCGGACGGGATTCTCATGACGCCAACGAATTCGACTTTGGGCAATGTTGACCCCGAGCGAATTGCCAAGATTGATTTGGATGGCAACCACCTGTCCGGTGACAAGCCGACCAAGGAGATCTTTCTGCACCAAGCCTTCTATGAGACGCGACCTGAAGTGGGCGCCGTGGTTCATCTGCACTCGACCTGGGCGACCGCGCTGTCGTGTCTGGAAGACACCGATCCCAATGAATGTATTCCGCCGCTTACACCATACGTGGTCATGCGCGTAGGCACGGTTAAACTGGTTCCATACATTAAGCCGGGTGACCCAAAATCCGGTGATTTGATCCGCGAACTGGGCGGCAAGTATAGTGCTGTTCTGCTGGCCAACCACGGTCCCGTCGTATCAGGAAAGGATCTCTTTTCAGCAGTCTGTGCAGCGGAAGAGTTGGAAGAAACAGCCAAGCTGCTCGTGGCACTGCAGGGTATGTCAACCCGGATGTTGGATGTAGAACAAGTCGCAGAACTCAAAGAGGCTTTCGGAAGGATGTAGTTGGACACAGATAGGGAGAGTGTGCAAACTTTTGGGTAAATCGTGCAAAATTATGCGCAAATACCACGCAAAGTTATGGGCAAGAACATCTGAATTTAATGATTGAAATCAATAGCAGAAGCGCAGCGTTATGCGCGTCCCTACAATTTTTGTTGGTGCGCCCATAGCTTTGCAACTCGCCCAAAACATTGGGCGCATTAACCTACAACTTTTTTGGTTTGAGGTTCGATATCTTCGGGTCTCATTCTTGGCTGGTTTCGCAGCATAATCGTAGTACCGGGGAAGATTTTCGGATAGCCGCTACTAGCCCGAAGCGGACATCCAAAACTAGTCTTTGCAGTTTCCGAGATGCGGACTTTTCTGCGGTTCGTGGCAATCTGCCGAACTGGTGTTTCGGCCCTTACCGGACATTCACCCTTCTATCGGAATGGTGCAGCGCGGCCCGTCGAAGCGAACAGCCAACTCACGCGGGGAAAGCTCACTTTCCTTCAGGGCCAGATCCCTGATCTTCTCGCGCACTGGCGTGGGAATGCGGTTCCAGACCCGTGACGGCCGGGGGCAGCGGTCTTCAAGCGCCTCAGGACCACCGGAAAGATATTGGTCGTACCAGCGTTAGAATGTAGTCTTCGGGATACCCAGCTTTTCCAAAGTGCGTTTGGTCGGCAGATGGGATTGTTCGACCAGCTGGATGATCTCCAGCTTCTCAGATGCGGGGTATCTCATTCGTCGTCGTCCCCATCCGCGATCATGCTTTTTTTGAGAAGCCGCAGCTCAAGGGCCTGTTCAACAAAAACCTCCTTCAGATCGCGCGCCTCACGGCGCAGATCCTTGACCTCGGTTGATGTCGCAGCACGTGCCGTGTCGCCAGCCAAACGTTTCTTTCCGGCTTCCGGGAACTCCTTGGACCAGCTGAAATACAGGCTCTGAGCAATGCCTTCGCGACGACATAGTTCTGCAATGCTGTCCTCGCCCTTCAGGCCATCCAGAACGAACCTGTTCTTCTCTTCGGCAGAATACTGTTTGTGCGTCGCGCGGCGGATGTCTTTAACAATCTTCTCGCCGTGGCTCTGCTTGGTTCCGGGTTTCTTTCCCATCTCCACTCCTCGGCGGTTACGATGAGCCAGAAACCCTCTCTTATCAAATCAACCTAAACTGTCCCATTGGCGCTGACGTCAGACACTCAGTTAAGTACGCTAAAGAGTGCTGCGTTGAGTGCCCTGATCTTGCTTTTCTTGCCGGTGGCAGAAAAAGCAGGGGAGTCACGAATTTGCCAGATGTTGTACGACGTATGAGTGACCAAAAGCTAAAACTAAGCTGCCATCAGACAACCAGCTTCGCCTGCGATATCGACTATGCAGTCATCGCCGGTCTGAATGCGAATTGCCGGGCTTTCCCCTCCGAGTTCCAATTTGGGTGAGGTTAACCAGAACGCGCATTGCCACGGCGTCATTTCACGTGGCAGGGCTTTCAACACTTTTTCCATCAAAGGAAGCGGGGTTCCATCCTCAGCAAACTGGAAAGATGGATAGGCGTTGGCCCCTTTGTAAGGCAAAGAAAGTACCTTCCCGGTTCTTGTCCAGATATCGGCTATCCGCGTGATTTGCCAGGAGCCATTTTGCCATTGTGCGTGCACGCCGGCATCGTCCAACAACGGATACTCAAGCGCAAAATCATCCATCCGGATGTCATCGACTGCGCTACAATGTCCCTCGAAACTATGCAAATACATCTACTTACTCACCGAACTCACTAACAACTCATGAAACGATACTGACAAGAAATCGTTCTAGCCAAAGTTAAGAAGTTCACATTGGGCGAATTAAACTTCAGCTAACCTCGCTATTTTAACCTAGCGCGCTGAAATTATTGTTGGTTTGCTTACAACGGCCCGCCGTACTGATGCTCATAAAACCAGTTCTGAATTCGTGGCTTTGTTACTCATTGGGGTAGTAATCCTCACAATTTGAGGGCATTGGCCATGGATCTACCGAACCAATCTCTGGTTTGTGAGTGATCAACATCTACGTATTGGACAAAGCCGCCAGTCACTCTGTCAAGTGTTGGAAACGAGTACCGAGCGTGGCCTCTCTTTTCTACGAACACGATCCTCTTCGTCTGACACTCCCGCAAGAAGACTAACAGTCCTGATCCTAAGATTAGCGTGACACCAAGCGCGCCGGGGAGGTTTTGCATTTCCACGGACCTAAATTCCTTTCTCTGGTCACAATACGGACTGACCATTCCAAAAATTCCCTACCGCCACCTTGAATTTCTGGGCCAACCATTCCACATCTTGCTCATGAGCAAAGAAACTCTCGCAGTTGGCGACATCAAATCACCCGCAGGCCCGGGTAGGCCTCGCGCCTTTGACGAAGCTGAGGCTTTGGAAAAAGCCTTGTGCGTTTTTTGGCACAAGGGCTACGAGGCCGCATCTGTGGATGATCTGACCAAGGCCATGGGTTTGAGCCGGTCCAGCTTCTATGGAACGTTCGTCAACAAGCAGACTTTATTTCACAAAGCCCTCAGCCACTATTCCAGGCGTGGTTTGAATACTCTGCGCGACGTCGCGGACGCGGGCGGGGATGATCCCGTTGGTGCGATAATGGAAGCTTTGGCGAACCCGCAA
This sequence comes from Ruegeria sp. YTSA226, assembly GCF_059609905.1. Lineage (NCBI taxonomy): Bacteria > Pseudomonadati > Pseudomonadota > Alphaproteobacteria > Rhodobacterales > Roseobacteraceae > Ruegeria > Ruegeria sp. YTSA226. The sequence continues at coordinate 25,560 of NZ_JBXWMQ010000017.1, read as the reverse complement.
GGAGGTCGTGACGGCTGCATGCTGATCAATTGCCTAACGGAACTTGCCCCGCATGACAATGAAGTGGCGGCTCTCGGACGGCACCATTTGGAGAGTATTGACGAGATTATTGCGAGAGCGCTTGAGCCTTCGGATCCGGGACAGGTACTCGACAAGGCACGCGCCTTTGCCTCCCTTGCAATTGGCACGCTAGCCTTGCGCAAGGCGGGCATTCCCTCTGAGCAGATTTCGCAAACCCTGAAACAAGCCCGGTTGGTGATTTCGCCATAAGGCCTCCCGCCACAACAAGGAAATGAAACCTAACACAAACTCAATCAAGAGACAGTGACCCTAATATTGGACTAATTGGTCCAATAATATCTGAACGAAGTTTACCAAAGAAGGAAGCAGCAATGGCTGATGAAAAACTGTTCTCCGGCATCAAAGCTGGTGCAATCGAGCTGAAAAACCGCGTTGTCATGGCGCCACTGACCCGCAACCGGGCAAGAGCCGAAGATGACAGCGTCCATGAATTGCAGACCAAGTACTACGTGCAACGGGCGGGTGCTGGATTGATCATCACGGAAGCTTCGCAAATCTCGCCCCAAGGCAAAGGCTATGCCTGGACACCTGGCATTTATTCCGAAGCACAGATTGACGGCTGGAGAAAAGTGACTGAGGCCGTCCATGCTGAGGGCGGCAAGATCGTGATCCAGCTTTGGCATGTGGGCCGGATTTCGCATACCAGCTTACAGCCGGATGGTGGTGCCCCTGTTGCGCCATCTGCGATCGGCGCTAAGGCCAAGACCTTTGATGGTGAGCAGTTCGTCGAAACATCCGAGCCGCGGGCTCTGGCCGTCGAAGAAATTGCTGGCATTGTTGCTGACTACCGGAGGGCCGCGGAAAACGCCAAGGAGGCCGGTTTCGACGGTGTCGAGGTCCATGCAGCCAACGGATACCTTATCGATCAGTTCCTGCGGGACGAATCCAACAAGCGTGAAGACGAATACGGCGGTCCTGTCGAGAACAGAGCACGGTTTCTGAAAGAGGTCATGGACGCAGTTGTTGACGTGTGGGGCGCCGACCGTGTTGGTGTCCGCCTAAGCCCGTTCTCGGACGCCAACAACATCTCCGACAGCGACCCGCAGGCGACATTCACTCATGCGGTCAAATTGCTGAATGGGTATGGGCTGGCCTATCTCCATCTTGTGGAGGGGCAGACCGGCGGCCCCCGCGAAATTCCGGAAGGTGGCGATCTGAAGGCGCTCTATGAGTTGTTTGACGGTGCGAAAATGGGCAACAACGCTTATGACCGGGAAATGGCGGTTGAAGCGGTTGAAACCGGAGCCGTCGATCTGGTGGCCTTTGGCCGGCCGTTTATTTCCAACCCTGATCTTGTCAACCGGTTGGAGAAAGGCGCCGCGCTAAATGAGCTGGATCCAACCACGCTCTACGGCGGCAGTGAAAAAGGGTACACCGACTACCCGGCATTGGAAGAGGAAGCTGTTGCCGCAGAGTGATACATCGCTCTTAACTCCGTAGTGACAAGCAATACCAAGCAAAGTGAGCGCGTCGGTTTGGACGCGCTCACTTGGCAATTACGGAGATATCCATTCTTGAAGCGAGGATCTATCACAAGCCCTCGAAAGAACTGCTTCCCTATGATCAGGGTCGAATATTTCCAATAAGAATTTACTCTTGATTGAGAAACGCCCGGTTCTAGTTGAAGAAGATGTGTGGTGACTACGATCAATTGAGCGCGTTTCTCGAACCGCGCTATGTTATGGGCAAATCGTGCAAACTTGTGCGCAAAAGTCTTCAATTTTTGTGAGTAAAATCGATGGCGGCGATGCAGCGTTATGAGAACACCTACAATTTTTATGGGTGCGCGCCAATTTGCAGTGTCAGAACCCCTGCGCCGCGTTTGCACGTGATACGTCACGGAACTGCGCGGTCTTGGCCCGCGACTGATCTCCATGTGTTTTGACCGGTTACTCTGACGTGGACGTCTGCGCGACGTAGTCTGCTATCGCAGCGCGGCTACCATGTCTCCAGATCTTGGTCAGCCAAAAAGAAAAGTCCTGACCAAAGCGGGTATCACGGCCAATCTCGCCGTAATATTGATCCTGCTCGATCCACAGTTTCGGATCATCTCTGGACGCCAGCGCGATGTGCTGAAGAGCGTCCCAATGGGGGTCGTTTGGCGCAATTTCAGACCCATCCTCGCGCCTGCCTGCACACATCCGGCACCAGAATGCCTCGGCCAGGGCCAGCCCGCTGGGGGCAGGGCCCGAGGCAACTGCGTCACGCAGCGAAGGCAGCAAGAACCCGGGATGCCGTGAGGATCCGTCAAACGCGACACGGCGCGTGGTGTCATGGATGGCAGTGTTTGCAAATCGCTTTTCGACCAGATCAAGATATTCACTTGGTTTAGCGCCGGGGACAGCAGCGACATGCGGGAGGATTTCTTCTGCCTGAACTTTAGCGAAAAACGCCAGGATATCAGAGTCCTGCATGCATCGTGAAATCGTCGGGACGTTCAGGATTTCTCCGACATTCGCAAGCAGCTGATGACCGCCGTTCAAAATACGCAGTTTCATCGTCTCATAGCTATGAACATCGTGGGTCAGTGTGACACCGACTTGTTCGAGCGGCGGACGCCCTGCGCAAAAATTGTCCTCGATCACCCATTGGCGAAAGTTTTCATGTGAGACAGGGGCGCGGTCATCGATTCCAAGTCCGTGGCATTGCGAAACAACCTGCTCTGTCGTAGCAGGCACAATGCAATCCACCATCGAATTGGGAAATGCGCCATATTGGTCGATCCAGTTGGCTAGATCCGGGTCAGACATACGCGCCAAACCAACAATGCAGTTTCGCAGGATCACCCCGTTGCCCTGAAGGTTGTCGCAGCTGAGCGTGGTAAAGGGTTTCAAACCCTCCTTCTTGCGCTGTCGAAGAGCTGCGACAATGGCGCCAAACGCGGTTCGGGGTTGGTTGGGATGTGCGGCATCGTATCGAATGTCTTCGTGATCGGCGTTGAACGCGCCGGTATTGGCGTCCAGAAAATAGCCGCCCTCGGTCACTGTAAGCGACACAATCCGGATGGACGGATCGGCCATCTGCCGGATCAGCGTCGCATTGCCCTCTTCGATTGGCAGGTAGTCGATCATGGCTCCGACAATTTCGGCGGATATTCCCTTTGGGTCCAGCTCGATCAGTGTTGTCAGACAGTCCTGCGCCAGCAACCTCTCTCGCATTTCGGCATCATAGCTGCGGACACCGGCCCCGATGATCGCCCAGTCCAGTGCTTGGCCCTGTTGCATCAACTGGTGGATATACCAGGCCTGATGCGCGCGGTGAAAATTGCCCAGCCCGATATGGACTATGCCGGGTTTCAGGTCTGTGGGCAGGTAATTCGGTGTCCTGACAGTCGCAGGCATATCTGCAAGGCTGTCGCGCCGCAGCCGCACCGGGGGATTTGCGTTTGCCAGAGGATCCATCAGCTCATCCAGTTCCCGCCGTCGACATTATAGGTTTGCGCGACAATATACTGCGCCTCATCTGAGGCCAGAAACACGGCCATTCCGGTCAGGTCCTCGGCACGGCCCATCCGACCGTGCGGCACCGCTGCGGCTACTTCGCGTTTCTTCTGCCCGGGCTCTTTGCCCTCATGCTTTGCAAAAAAGGCGTCCACGCCATCCCAGTGTTCGCCATCGACAACCCCCGGAGCAATGGCATTTACGTTGATGCCGTGTTGGATCAGGTTCAGCCCTGCAGATTGGGTAAGCGAAATGATAGCGGCTTTGCTTGCGCAATAGACGGCGACCAGAGGCTCGCCCCGTCGTCCGGCTTGCGATGCCATGTTGATGATCCGGCCTTTGGTCCCGTGTTCGATCATGTGGCGCGCGACGGCCTGCATCGTGAACAAGGCGCCTGAGACATTGATGTCGAAAACTCGGTTGTAGTCGGCACGCTCGATTTCAACGATTGGTGCTGCAGTAAAGATGGCGGCGTTATTGATCAGAATGTCGATGGGACCGAAATGTGAAGCCGTCTTTGCCACCGCTGCATCGATGCTCTGCTGGTTGGTCACATCCATCTCGATAGCCAAAGCGGCCTCACCGATTTCGGCGGCCGCGGCTTGCACGCGCGCGCCGTCAATGTCGGCCAGCGCGACACGGGCCCCTTCGGCAACATAGGCTTTGGCAAAGGCCAGTCCGATGCCACGCGCGGCCCCGGTAATCAGGGCGGTTTTACCGACCAGACGTGTCATTCGATCCGCAGGCCCTTTGCGTCAAACCGATGGATCACATCCGCGCGTGGCGTCAGATAGATACGGTCGCCATGGTTGAAGCCAACTTCACCCCCCGCTCGTACGGTGATCGTGTCCGCAAGGCCGGTTTCGTGAATGTGGAAGAACGTGTCCGAGCCCAGATGTTCGGAAACCCCAACCACCCCGGACCAGGTGCCGGAACTGTCGGATACCTCCAGATGCTCGGGGCGGACCCCGATCGTGTGGGCGTCATGTTTCGCGGCCTCTTCGCCCGCAATGAAGTTCATTTTGGGTGATCCGATAAAGCCCGCGACGAATAGGTTTCGAGGAGTTTTATACAGCTCGAGCGGGCTGCCCACCTGTTCGATCACACCGGCCTGCAGCACGACGATCTTGTCGGCCATCGTCATCGCCTCGACCTGGTCGTGGGTCACATAGATCATCGTGGTTGCAAGGCGCTTGTGCAGCTCGCTGATTTCAAGCCGCATTCCAACGCGCAAGGCGGCGTCGAGGTTCGAGAGTGGCTCGTCAAACAGAAACGCCGCAGGTTCACGTACGATGGCGCGGCCAATGGCAACGCGCTGGCGTTGACCCCCAGACAGTTGGCCCGGTCGGCGATCCAGATAATCGGTCAGGTTCAGAACATCGGCAGCGCCCTCGACGCGGCGGTCAATCTCGGCCTGATCCAGTTTGGCCATGCGCAGCGGAAAGGCGATGTTCTTGCGCACCGTCATATGCGGGTAGAGCGCGTAGGATTGGAACACCATGGCCAGACCGCGCTTTGCGGGCGGGACATCGGTGGCGTCCGCCCCGTCAATGTCGATACTGCCCGAAGTGATGTCCTCGAGCCCGGCAATCAGCCGCAACAAGGTGGACTTGCCGCAGCCAGAGGGGCCGACGAAGACAGTGAACTCGCCATCTTGAATGGTCAGGTCCAGCGGCGGAATGACTTCAACGTCGCCAAATTTCTTGGTCACGGATTTGAGTTGAATGCGTCCCATGCGGAGTTTTCCTTATTTCACGGCGCCGAAGGTCAGGCCGCGGACAAGTTGTTTCTGGCTGAACCAGCCAAGGATCAGGATTGGTGCGATTGCCATGGTCGATGCAGCGCTGAGCTTGGCAAAGAACAGGCCCTCGGGGCTGGAGTAGCTGGCGATGAAGGCCGTCAGCGGTGCCGCGTCAACCGCGGTCAGGTTGAGGGTCCAGAACGCCTCGTTCCAGGCGAGGATAAAGTTCAACAGGATGGTCGAGGCGATACCGGGCACCGCCATGGGCGTCAGCACATAGAGGATTTCCTCTTTCAGCGTTGCCCCGTCCATGCGGGCGGCTTCCAGGATCTCGCCGGGGATTTCGCGGAAATAGGTGTACAGCATCCAGACAATGATCGGCAGGTTGATCAGCATCAGAACCACAACCAGACCTGCGCGACTGTCCAAAAGCCCAAGCCGGATGAACAGCAGGTAGATCGGGTATAGAACACCGACCGCAGGCAGCATCTTGGTGGACAGCATCCACAGCAGGATGTCCTTGGTGCGTTTTGATGGTACAAAGGCCATCGCCCAGGCGGCGGGCACCGCGATGATCACGCCCAATATGGTCGAACCGCCCGCGATGATGACCGAATTCCACAGGAACCGCATGTAATCCGAGCGTTCCTGCACGATGGCATAGTTTTCCAGCGTCCAGTCAAAGTTCAGAAACAGCGGCGGGCTGGCGATGGCCTGTGCTTCGGTCTTGAAGCTGGTCAGGATGGTCCAGAGGATCGGGAAAAAGATCAGCAGCCCAACGGCCCATGCCAGGGCGGTGTTAAGCGACTTGCGACGGGGTGTAACTGAGCGGCTCATATCGTTACCTCCTCACGCGTCCAGGTTCTTGCCGACGATGCGCATCAGGAAGATCGCAACGATATTGGCAAGGATGATTGCATAGACACCTCCGGCTGATCCAAGGCCGACGTTCTGGCCCTCTAGCACGCGCTGGAAGATCAGGTAGGTGAGTGTACGGGTGCCGAAGGCGCCGCCGGTGGTCACGAAGATTTCGGCGAAGATCGACAGCAGGAAAATGGTCTGGATCAGGATCACGATGGTGATCGCGCGGCTTAGATGCGGCAGGATGATATGGTAAAAGCGCTTGAGCGGTGGCGCGCCGTCCATTTCCGCGGCTTCCAACTGTTCACTGTCCAGCGACTGGATCGCGGTCAGCAGGATCAGCGTCGCAAATGGCAGCCATTGCCACGATACGATCATGATGATTGACGTCATCGACGCCTCGGATAGCCAGGAAACTGGCTCAGCCCCGAAAAAGCGCCACAGATGGGCCAGCAACCCGTTGACCGGGTCCATGAACATGTTCTTCCAGACCAATGCGGAAACGGTCGGCATCACAAAGAACGGTGCGATCACTAGGATGCGGACAACGCCTTGGCCCCACATCGGCTGATCCAGCAGCATTGCCAGAAGGATGCCCAGAACAACCGTGATGGCAAGCACACCGCCGACGATCATCAGCGTGGCCTGAACCGCGGGCCAGAAGGAACTGGAGGAGACGAAACGGACGTAGTTGTCCAAGCCGACCCATCCCAGATCACCGCCGCGCAGGGGCAGGTATTTCTTGAAGGAAAAATACAGCGTCATCGTCAGAGGCACGAGCATCCAGCCAAGAAGCAGGATCACTGCAGGTGCCATCATCAGGCGTGCAACTGATCGGGAATGTTGAGTAGCCATGACGCAAAACCTCTCTGTTCAGGCATAGCTCAGCCTGCGAGAAAAACGCGAGTTGTGGAAGGGTGAAGCGGGGGACAGACCTCTGTCCACCCGCTGGGAAGGAGGCCTTAGTAGCCTGCGGCTTCCATTTCTTCGGCAGTGAAGGCTTGCGCTTTGGCAAGAGCTTCTTCTACCGTTTGTTGCCCTGCATAAACTGCCGAGAACTCCTGGCTCACCTGCGTGGCGATACCTGCGAATTCCGGGATCGCTGCAAACTGAATACCAACGTAAGGCACTGGCTTTACAGTCGGATTGTTCGGATCAGCCGACAGGATCGAGTCCAACGTCATCTTGGCGAACGGAACCGCCTGATAGTCCGGATTTTCGTACAGTGACGTACGTGCGCCCGGAGGCACGTTGGCCCAACCTTCGTTCTCGGCTACGAGTTCGATGTAGTCTTTCGACGTCGCCCATTCGATGAACTGTTTGGCCGAGTCTGCCTGTTCCGTACCAGCCGGAATTGCCAGAGCCCACGCCCACAACCAATTCGAGCGCTTGCCAAGCCCAGTGTCGGGTGCAAGTGCAAAGCCAACGCTATCCGCGACTGTCGAGTCTGTCGGGTTGGTCACGAAAGAAGCCGCGACCGTTGCGTCGATCCACATGCCGCATTTGCCCTGCTGGAACAACGACAGGTTTTCGTTAAATCCGTTAGTGGCGTAACCTGCGGGGCCGGACTCGTTCATCATACCCACGTAGAAGTTCAATGTGTCAGCCCATTCGGGCTGATCGAACTGCGGCTTCCAATCTTCATCAAACCAGCGCGCACCAAAGGAATTGGACATCGCTGTGATGAAAGCACCGCCTTCGCCCCAACCGGCCTTGCCGCGCAGGCAGATACCGTTGATATCAGCGTCGCGATCGGTCATCGCAGCAGCCGCTTCGCGGATGAACTCCCAAGTCGGAGCGTCCGGCATTTCCATACCCGCTTTTTCCATCAGGTCAGTGCGATACATGATCATCGAGCTTTCGCCGTAGAACGGAGCCGCGTAGAGCGTTCCATCATGGCTAAGGCCGCCTGACATGGCGGGCAGGATGTCACCTACGTCGTATTCATCCGACAGCCCGTCTAGGGGAACCAACCAGCCGTTCGCGCCCCAGATCGGCGTCTCGTACATTCCGATGGTCATGATGTCGAATTGGCCACCTTTGGTGGTGATATCCGTTGTCACGCGCTGGCGCAGCACGTTCTCTTCCAACGTAACCCACTCGACATCGATGCCGGTCGCTTCGGTGAATTTATCGGTATAGCCCTGCATCCGGATCATGTCGCCGTTGTTCACGGTCGCTATTGTTAAGGTATCCGCTTGGGCTGCTGCCGTGGCGACGAAAGTCATTGCTGTCGCCGCACGAAGTGCGTTCTTGAGATACATCCCTGTCCTCCCTGAGCTTGGATGTCGTGCAGAGAAGGTAGTTTTAAAATTGTCGCGCCGTCAATAAAAACTTTACGCGCGTTAAAAATATGAGGTCACGCGGAATCCCTTAAAACCAACCTTGCGGGGAAAAGAGTCTCGGTTCGAGTGTCAAATTTCCCCCCGTTTTCAATGAGTTCAAACAAAGTCTCCACACTGCGCCCGGCTACGTTGTCATAATCATGTGCTGCTGTAGTCAGGGATGGGCATGTGAATTTTGCAAAGGGATGGTCATCATTTGAGGCCAAGCGCAGCGTAGAATCGTCTTTGCGACCGACCCGAATCCCCTGTTCATAGCAAGCAGCAAGAAAGCCGATGGCCAAACGGTCGTTGCTGCACAAGACCGAGTCCGTCCTCAGCTCGCGATCTGACAGAACTTTCAGCGCCCCCCTGTGACCGATTTCCTCAAATGCCCAACCCTTGCCGTCGACTTTGATGATATGAGGATCGAACCCAAGGCGCTCCATCACTTCGATATAGGCCTTCCGTCGCTTGTTGGCGTTTGGGTTGGCGGGGGTGCGCATTTCGAAGAATGAAGGCGGTTCGCCGGTGCGGGTCATGTATTCGACTGTCTGCGAGACAAAACTGAAATTGTCCGATCCAATAAAGGCTGCACCCAAACCTTCAAGATTGCTGTCAAACAGGACTGTTGGAACATTGGCGCAGAATTTCTCGATCGCCGTCCGATCCGAGGTGCGCCCCAAAGGTGCCAACAGCACTCCGGCGGGCTTCATGGATTTCAGGCCGTCGAGAATTTCGTTTTCCAGCTTGGGATCGCCATGCGAGCTAAACAGGGACGGGCGATACCCCGCAGCAATACAGCTTTGTTCAAGATAGCGTGCGATTTCGGCAAAAAACGGATCGGCAAGATAGGGGACCACGATGCCGATATTCTTGGTCAGTTTCCGGTTCTGGTTCACCGCATAGATGTTGGGGCGATAGTCGAACCGTTCAAGCGCCTCTTCGATACGGAGCCGTGTTGTGGGCCGAACACTGTCTGGGTCCTGGAAATATTTCGATACTGTGGGCCGAGAGATGCCGCTGAGGGCCGCAAACTCTTCCATGTTCCTGATCTTCGTCATGCCAGTCTGTTCGTCCGCCTTGATCTTATCATAGTTTTACATATTCTTTGCGCGCGCAAAAAAAATCAATAGCCTGGCCGGTGATATCGGAATTATGCAAGGCAAGGGGTGTGAATGTATCTTGGGATCGACATCGGAACGTCAGCGGTCAAACTTGTCTGCGCGGATGCCGGCCGAATTCTTGCGACCTCGTCAGTCGGCATCGGGACGTCGTCGCCACAGCCCGGCTGGTCCGAGCAGAACCCGGAGATTTGGTGGCAGGCGACGCGCGATGCGTTGGGCCTGCTTGCTGGCGAAATCTCCCTGTCGGATGTGAAAGCAGTCGGATTGTCGGGGCAGATGCACGGGGCCGTGCTGTTGGACCGCGACCAATGCCCCATCCGTCCGGCAATTCTGTGGAATGACAGCCGCGCGGTCCGCGAATGCGACGACATTCGCGCGGCACAGCCACAGGTTGGTCACATCGCAGGCGTCCTGCCTTTGCCCGGCTTTACGGCCCCCAAGATTGCCTGGCTGAAACGGCATGAACCGCACAATTATGCCCGACTCTCCCATATCCTGCTGCCCAAGGATTATGTCGGCCTACGTCTGCATGGAGAGCTTGCAACCGATACTTCCGATGCCGCAGGAACAATGTGGCTCGATCAGGCTTCACGCCGCTGGCATACCGGAATGGCGGAAGCCACGGATGTCGCTGTTGACTGGCTGCCGCAGATGTTCGACGGCCACAATGTCGTTGGCACGGTAACAGTTCGGGCTGCAGCTGAGACCGGATTGAACTCGGGCGTGCCTGTCGTGGCCGGGGGAGGGGATGCGGCAACCGGTGCGGTGTCATTGGGCGCAACCGAACCTGGACGTGGGTTTATCTCGTTGGGGACATCTGGTCAGTTGTTTGTTGCGGATCGTAAATACAAGCCCAACCCCGAACGCTATGTCCATGCGTTTGCGCATACATTGCCCGACCGCTGGTATCAAATGGCGGCGATGCTGAACGGGGCAAGGCCCATTTCGTGGATTGGTGATCAGCTGGGGCTGTCCGCTGCCGAGGTTGTCGGGCTTGCTGAAACCGTCAGTGGTGATCGTGTGCCCATATTCCTGCCCTACCTGACAGGTGAGCGCAGCCCCCTGGGGGACCCGCATATCCGAGCCTGTTTCTTTGGCCTTGAGGACGCCACAACGCGTGCCGAGATCTGCCGTTCGGTGGTCGAGGCAATCGCCTTTTGTTTCGCTGATGCGGCGCAGAGTTTTGGCGACACGGTAGACAGTTTGCCAGAGCTTGCCGCGATAGGCGGGGGCAGTCGATCTGATCTGTTGCTGGGTCTGATTTCAGCCGTAACCGAGAAGCCCATAGTGCGTTCAGTGGGGGCGGAATCCGGCCCGGCCTATGGCGCCGCCCGGCTGGCGGCCTGTGCTGACGGTGCGCTGACCATAGCTGATCTGGCCGAGCAACCTGCGACGACGGACAGGTTCGAGCCTGTAGAAATGCATGCGTTATTTGAACGCCTGGGGCGGTTTCGGCGGCTTTATACTGCCGTTAGCACCGTGGACTGATCGCCCTCTCAGCTAAGGTCTTTGAACATGAAGGTTGTTGGTTCCAGCCGATCATTTTCCGGGCTGCGGCAGTAGTTCGGAATCTCTCCGGCAATTTCAAACCCAAGGCTTTGATAGAGGAGGAGCGACGGGTCCGTGCTGCGCGTGTCCAGCACCAAAAGGGACCGCCCCAGTTCGCGTGCCCGCGCCTCAACCGCCGCCATAAGCGCCCGCCCAATGCCCCGCCGTCGCGCGCGGGGATGAACAAGCAGCTTGGACACGTCGGCGCGATGCGCTTGGTTGGGCATCGCGGCAGGCACCAGCTGTGCGGTGCCGACAATCCGTTCGCCATCACGATAGACGAATATCTCGGCCGCGCCGGTCTGGATGTTTGGCCAGACATGGGACTGCCAATAGCGCTGCGCGTCGTCCGACGGAAATGGCTGAATGAACCCGATACTCGCCCCGTCATGCACGCAGGCGTGCAGTATCTCTGTCAGGTCATCCAGAGCGTTGTTCAGGTCATTGGCTGTCAGTCGCGATATCATATCAGCACCATCAAATACCGCGCACCGCGCTCGGCGTGGGTTTCGAAACGTGTCGGGCCAGACAGGTGATAGCGCAGGCAATCCCCGCTGGTCAGATGATGCGCGGTTCCATCCACGGTCAGGGTCAGGCCACCGTCCAGCATGATCAGGTGATGCTCCTGCCCGTGTTTTGGCGGCGTGTCATAGGTGATCACAACGCCAGGGGGCAGATGGCCTTCCATGACCTCTCCGCTCAGGCCCGCGGCCGGAGGGGAGACGGACCGGCGGGTAAAGCCGGTTTCGGGGTCGCGCCATTCGGGTTGATTTTCGAAGGGAACGCGCGGGGCGAAACTGTCCTCGACCATCATCAATAGACGCGACATCGGCAGCCCATAGGCGGCACATAACCGGCCCAGAGTTTCCGCGGTGGGGCTGACATCCCCCTTTTCCATACGCGACAGGGTGGCTCGGCTGACACCGCTGTGTTCCGCCAACTGATCCAGCGACCATCTCCGCGTTTGGCGAAGATGATTCAGGTGGTTTGCAAGGCGGTCGGATAGGGTATCAGGCATAGCTCGTATATGGGAAACATTTCCGTATATGAGATTATTGACCAGAAAACATAACTTCACAATAGAAAAAGGGCGCAGAAAACTGCGCCCTTCTGCTCGATAGAATGAAAGATTACTTCCAGCTGGCCTCGTTAAAGATCTTCTGTGCCTCGGGGATGTTCTTGGCAACCTCGGACAGGTTGATCTCGTCGGCTTTGAACTCACCCAGCGCTGCCACGTTATCCGCAAGGGCGACGCCTTCGACCGCCGGGAATTCGTCATTTCCGTTCGAGAAATAGACCTGCGCCTGATCGCTGGCGAGGTATTCCAGAAACTTGATCGCGTTGTCCTTGTTCGGGGCATTTGCGGCAACGCCAGCACCGGACAAGTTCATATGTGCGCCTTCGGCGTCTTGTGCCGGGAACTGGACGCCGATCATGTCAATCTCAGCGCTCAGGCCTTTGACGTCTTTACGCATTGCACGGGCAAAGTAATAGGAGTTCGAAACGGCGATCTCGCATTCACCCGAAACAATGCCGCGCAGCTGGTCAGTGTCGCCGCCTTGCGGTTCGCGCGCCATGTTCGCGACCATGCCTTCGGCCCAGGTCTTGGCGGTTTCCGCACCGTGGTTTGTGATGATCGAGGCCAGCAGGGTCTGGTTATAGGTGTTGCTGGACGACCGGATGCAGACCAAACCTTTGTATTCGGGCTTGGCCAGATCCAGATAAGACGCGGGCGGGTTGGTCACATCGGCCTTGTCAAAGAAGATGATCCGCGCGCGCTGCGAAAAGCCATACCACTGGTTGTCTTCGTCCTGCAGGTTGGCGGGAATACGTTCTTCCAGAACCGCGCTTTCGACCGGCTGCAGGATACCCGCGTTCTTGGCACGCGCCAGACGCGAGGTATCAACGGTCAGCAAGATATCCGCGGGTGAGTTCGCGCCCTCGGCCTCCATCCGAGCAATCAGCTCGTCCGCTTTGCCTTCGATGCGGTTGATGGTGATACCGGTGGCCTCTTCGAAATCGGAATAGAGGCGTTCGTCGGTGTCGTAGTGGCGCGAAGAATAAAGGTTCAGTTCGCCCTCGGCAGCGGCAGAGGTCGCGATCAGGGCCGTAAGGGCGGCGGCAACGCAGGTAGAGGATTTCAGCATCATGTGTCCCAACATTGAAAATCGGCGCGGGTAATAACCCGACTGAAATGGTCAATTAAACGATTCTCAGGGGGATGCAAGAAATTCCGACAAAATTAGTTGGTCAAATCACTGCCAACATGTCGCTGGCCCCGACCAAGTGGTGCGGCACAGCGGGGCCTTAGGGTCGGCAAAGCCCATCCTGGCTACGCCGTCATGGCTGGCCTAGTCGTGTTGATTTAAAAACTGAAAGATCGAGAGATGCTGCTTAGCGCTTTCTCTGTCTTTTTTCAGGTTCAGGTGGAGACGGGTCCGGGACAGGTGCGGGGGCCGGCTCAGGGTCTGGGTCGTCGGTCAACACCGGTTCTTTTTTCAGCATGACCTGTGTGACAGCTTCCATATATTTCTGCAGCAAGACCGGAGGATCGGCCGGGGCCAGTTTGATGGTCAGCCTGCTTGCACCTTCTTGGCTGTAAGCATAGCGCGAGGAATAGCTGGCATTGACCTGCGCTGCGACAGGGCCCCAACCACCTTTGACCGAAGCGCTGCCCGCTTTTTCGGTTTGCTTAGTCATTGAGATCGCCATTTTGACCTCAATTTCGGCTTCTTGCACCGCGTAGAATGCGGGTAGAAAGCCCATGGAAACCAAACTGAATTCTTTGGGGGGGCCATTGGGATTGGACAGGTCCGGAAGCTGGATCTTCTGATCGGCCATATATTTGGCGACATCTGTAGAATGTCGATCCAACTCGGTCTGCGACTCGGCAACGGAAAGCGCAAGCTTTTGAACCATTTCCGCAAACGGGACGTTTAGCAGTTCCTGCCCGATACTCATTTCCAATCTCCTCTGTTAATTCAGTCTTTCTCAATAATTTGCGTGGCGGTCCGCCTCCTGACGGAAAAAGTGACTTTGGATGCGTTCTGGCTGATCGCCTGCTTTCGGGCATTCGTCGCGATTTGGGCTTTGGTGCCGTCCTGACCCAACCCAACAACCGCTTCGACTTTGACGTTGTCGATGGTGAAATCACTGCTCCCATCAGACCCGGCGAGGATCTGTTCACCCAGGGCTTGCGAGAATTCCTGCGCGTTGACGACCTGTGTGCCAGGATCGTCCGCTCCCATTGCCGCGCGGCCCTCGGCCATCGGGTTCATCACCGGGTTACCCGCGCCCATCAACATGCCGCCGCTGCCTTCTTCCAGATCGTCGATCCGTTCTTGCAGGTCGTTGATCGTCTCGAGCAGCGCGACTTCGCGCGCCTCCATTGCCGTCATGCGGTTTTCAAGTGACTGAAGCAGAGTGGTGAATGCCTCGGGCATCTCGGTGACGCGGACATCTATGGGCGCTCTTTTGGGGGCTTTGACTTTCTTAGTTGCCATCATTGCCATCCAAAGATCTGCTCTCATCTACAGGACCGGGCGCGAAACGCATTCGCATCGTCGACGCGCTTTTGGAATCGAGCGTGTCTGTCTGAGTCAGCTTCGGGCCAAAAATAAAGGTGCCAATCCTGCTGCGTTGGCCTTCTTCGGTGGAACTGCTCATCTCCATGACGACCTTCAGTTCCACATCGACATCCTGCATGTGATAAAAGACCGGCGGAATGCCAAGATCGCGCAGTTCCTGGGGGTAGTTCTTCAGCGCTTTCAGCTGATCAATGCTAAGCTGTTCGGCCGCCTGGGCCACACTGCGGCCTATATCGGCTACCATGTCGGTCAGAGTTGTTCCGAATATCTTGTCCAGATCATCGTCGGCCAATCCGACCTCCCGTCATAAAATCACGGAAAGCGTAGCACGAGATCGCCCTATCACAACGTTGAATCTTAGAACCGAACTTTCTGAGCGAATTCCTGCAGTTCCGTCCGCATTACATCTGGTTGAAATGCCGGGCAAAAAAACCGCACCCGAAGGCGCGGTTCTTTGAAATCAGTATGTGCAGTTCTTAGCCCTGACGAGCTTTGAACCGACGCTGCGTCTTGTTGATCACGTAGACGCGGCCTTTGCGACGCACAACCCGGCAATCACGGTGCCGGTTCTTGAGCGAGCGGAGCGAGTTCTTGACCTTCATGGGTCTGTCTCCAATCTGCGGCGCCTTCATCAAGGACGTGGCCAGCGCCTGGGTTTGCGGGTGCCCCGGAAATCCGAAGCAGTGAGTTCATGGTGGGCGGTACAAGGATCGAACTTGTGACCCCTTCGATGTCAACGAAGTGCTCTACCGCTGAGCTAACCGCCCATGAAACCGTCGCGTGGCCAACCCCATAACGAAATGGGGCGCGGAACCCCGCGCCGGTAGCGGGGTCTATAAAAGGAGTCGCAAAAGGGTTCAAGGGGTTTGGTAGAACTATTTTCCGGTCTATGTTTGGTGCGAACAAGGAGTCGCCATGCAAAACGCTGCTTACCTACTGGATATGCCTGACAAGCGCACGTCCTGTGTGGTTTTTTCCTCTCCGCATAGCGGTCGAAACTATCCAAATGGGCTGATGAAGCGATCGATTCTCAGCCAAGATGTGATTCGTTCTTCCGAGGATGCTTTTGTGGATCAGTTGTTTTCATCAGCGGCGGACCATGGTGCGCCACTGATTTCGGCGATGATGCCACGCGCCTATGTCGATCTGAACCGCAGCGCAGAAGAGCTGGATCCAGCCCTTATTCAGGGCGCGCGCCGCCAAGGCCATAACCCGCGGGTAGCGTCCGGGCTGGGGGTGATTCCGCGTGTGGTCGCCAATGGTCGAGAAATCTATCGCGGTAAGCTGACCATGGATGAGGCGCGTCTGCGAATCGATACCTGTTGGCGTCCCTATCATGCCCGGATCAAATCGTTGCTGGCAGAATCGCATCAGGAATTCGGGCAGGCGATTCTGATCGACTGTCATTCGATGCCGCACGAAGCCGTGGCGCTTGCGTCCACAGTCAATTCCAGACGTCCCGAGATCGTGCTGGGGGATCGGTTCGGTGCCTCTGCAGCGCCAGAGGTCGTCGAACAGATAGAGGCCGCTTTCGTCTCGGCGGGTCTGAGCGTGGCCCGAAATACGCCGTTTGCCGGGGCCTATGTGACCCAGACCTATGGACGCCCCAGCCGCCACCAGCATGCTGTACAGATCGAGATCGACAGATCCCTGTATATGGATGAAAGCAGGATCGAGCCGAATGACAATTTCGCTGCCTTCAAAGAGACCCTGGGCGAAATCATCACGGATATTGCGCGGATCGGACCTGAGCCGCTGCAGCTCGCAGCCGAATAACCTCAGCGCAGGGCACGTCCTTTGACGATGGCATCCGTCCCAAAACGGCGGCGAATCTCATCCGTGGCGCGTTCGGCCTGCGACCTGCGCGAGGCATCCGGATCCAGCAGATCCCCTGAAATATCCGCCTGATCCTCGGGGCACAGATCCGACAGGCCACACCCCAACAGCCGATAGGGGCCCTGATCACCAACCTGATCGAACAGCGCCCGTGCTGTGCGATAGATCCGATCGGCAATCTGTGTGGCATCGCGAAGAGAAACGCGTCGCGTAATGAGTTTGTGATTGGCCCGTTTCAGTTTGAGCGTCACAACCCGCCCGGCCAGCCCCTTGGCCTTGGCCCGATCCGAGACTTTTTCCGCCATCCGCCAAAGGTGCCCATCCAGAATGTCGGCATTGGCCGTATCCTCAAAAAAGGTCGTTTCGTTGCTGATGGACTTCATCGGTTCATGTGCCGAAACCCGGCGCTTGTCCTGACCGCGGGCCAGATGCCACAGCCGGTAGCCCATGGAGCCAAACCGCGCGGTCAGATCCTCTTGGTCCCAGCGCAACAGGTCCGAGAACAGGCGTATGCCTGCGCGGTCCAGCGATTCCTGCGCCGCAGGGCCTATGCCCCAGATCAGGCGCACTGGCTTGTCGTTCAGAAACGCGGATGTCTCTTCCTTGCCGATCACCGAGAAACCGCGTGGCTTGTCAAGATCGGATGCGACCTTGGCCAGAAACTTGTTATGTGACAGCCCGATTGACCCAGTCAGCCCCAACTCGTCCTTCATCCGATTGACCAATCGTGCAAGCATGACGGCGGGGGGCGCACCGTGCAGACGTTGCGTGCCGGATAGGTCCATGAACGCTTCGTCCAGGGACAGCGGTTCAACAATCGGCGTCAGCTCGTCCATCATCGACCTGATTTGGCGCGAAGCCTCGGCATAGACCGACATGCGCGGTTTGATCACGACAGCGTCGGGGCATAGTTGCAACGCCTTGAACATCGGCATTGCCGAACGGACGCCGCGAATTCGGGCGACATAACAGGCCGTAGACACAACACCGCGCTTGCCGCCCCCGATAATGACGGGTTTGTCAGCCAGCTCCGGATTGTCCCGTTTTTCGACAGAGGCGTAGAAGGCATCGCAATCCATATGTGCGATGGACAGGTCAAACAATTCAGGATGCGTTTTGACGCGCGGGCTGCCGCAAACCGGGCAGCGGCGTTCCTTGGTCAGTTCTGTCAAGCAATCTCGGCAGAGGCCGGGCATTTTCTTTTCCCGTCTTCCATGCGGTCCGTAAGGTTCGGTGACTATATCATTCGCATGCCACGGGCAAAACCCGCACAGTGAGGGTAGGAACCAGATCTGCCAAAAGAAGGCCCCCCGCAAAGTGGCGGGGGGAGGTGACGGACCTCAGGAAGAGATGGTCCGCGGGGAGTATCACCTACTTAGATTCTCTCAAAATCGAATTTTTCGATAGAACCCAGTTCACACAGTGGAAACTCGTGTTTTGCATGTGTGTTTTGGGGCACAGGGACGATTTGGCGCGGATCGGGTGAAAAGTGACCTGAGGTCAACTGTTTGCGGGTTGTTCTTGCGAAAATTTAGCCTGATTTAGCCGGATTGCCCTAGTGTCGGGATAAGGAATTTAACTCTGCAAGCACCGCCTCTGCGGCGGCTTTAGGGTCTTGCGCCTGATAGATTGGGCGCCCGACGACGATGTGATCGGCACCATCACCGATGGCATTTGCCGGGGTTGCGACCCGTTTCTGATCTCCCAGAGCGGCACCGGCGGGCCGAACACCGGGTGTCACGATCAAGCGGTTTTCGGCTTGGGGCAGGGCACGGATCAGCGCGGCCTCTTGCGGGCTGGCGATGACGCCATCGGCACCCGCCTCCAACGCTTTGGCCGCGCGTTCGACAACCAGGTCCTGGACATCGCCCGACTTCAGCAGGCTGGCATCCAGATCATCCCGGTTCAACGAGGTCAGGATGGTTACGGCCAGGATCTTGAGGTCTTTGCCAGACGCACCCTCTTTGGCGGCCCGCACCACGTGTGGGTCACCATGAACGGTCAGGAAATCCAAATCGAACTGTGCCAGACCACGCACCGCATTTTCCACCGTATTACCGATGTCGAACAGTTTCATGTCCAGAAAGATGCGCTTGCCCTGATCCTGCTTTAACTCGTTCGCCAGGGCTAGCCCGCCCCCTGTCAGCATTCCCAGGCCGATCTTGTAGAATGAGACACTGTCCCCCAACCTCTCGGCCAAGGCCAGACCGTCCAGGGCGTTGGGGACATCAAGGGCTACAATCAGGCGGTCATCGGACATTGGGGGCTCCTTTTTGGCAAACGTCTGCGTCCTAACGGTTTCGTGCGCTTCTGTCCATGCGCGCCTTGCGTGATTCAGATC
Source organism: Ruegeria sp. YTSA226 (assembly GCF_059609905.1). Lineage (NCBI taxonomy): Bacteria > Pseudomonadati > Pseudomonadota > Alphaproteobacteria > Rhodobacterales > Roseobacteraceae > Ruegeria > Ruegeria sp. YTSA226. The sequence goes on along the minus strand of NZ_JBXWMQ010000017.1, from coordinate 6,677 downwards.
ACGGCAGAGGTTTCCGACTGTGCTATTATCGCGTTGTGCAACTGGGACGGAATTCGGAATGAGACAGTTTACGAAACCCACTATCGCAATCTGCGCGGGGCTGATGCTGGCCGGGTGTCAGGACATGGCGCTGGAAAAAGAGGCTGCTGATACAGTCCTGAGGTCTCCGACAAACGACAACCTCCGGCTGATTGGCGGTTATCGTTCGATGGATGATGACTGTCAGGTTACAGGGGAATCCGCCTTTACCGTGGATTTTCTGGATGACGCCGCCGATCTGGTTTCCTGCCCGACGGGCAGCGATGCAGCGCAATCGCTTGTCGATATGTACGGTGCGCGTTCTGTGGCGAAAACTGGGGGGTATACAGTTTATTCTGTGCCGCGTCGGTAGGTTGGATTCTGTTGGCAGACCCCTTGAACCGCGCAAGATATTTCCCAGATTGAATGTGAGGCCCAGACCGACGCGCGCTGCCAGGCGGGCGCGTCAAAACCGGGCGCTTAGAGAAGGAGCAAAATATGGACTTGAACAAGTTCACCGAGCGGGCACGAGGTTTCGTGCAGGCAGCGCAAACGATTGCGATGCGCGAGGGGCACCAGAGGTTGACCCCTGAACATATACTCAAAGCCTTGATGGACGATGATCAGGGGCTGGCCAGCAATCTGATCACCCGCGCAGGCGGAGCGCCCAGCCGTGTCGTTAACGCACTGGATGCGTCCATGGCCAAAATTCCCAAGGTCAGTGGCGATGCGGGCCAGGTTTATCTGGATGGTCAGACCGCCAAAGTTCTGGATGAAGCTGAAAAGATCGCCACCAAGGCAGGCGATAGTTTCGTGCCGGTTGAACGTATTCTGATGGCGCTGTGCATGGTGAAATCCAAAGCCAAGGATGCTTTGGAAGATGGCGCGGTGACGGCGCAGAAACTGAACGAAGCCATCAATGACATCCGCAAGGGTCGCACGGCTGACACCGCATCGGCGGAAGAAGGCTATGACGCGCTCAAGAAATACGCGCGTGACCTGACCGAAGCCGCAGCTGAGGGCAAGATCGATCCGATCATCGGGCGCGATGAAGAAATCCGCCGCTCGATGCAGGTTCTGTCGCGTCGCACCAAGAACAACCCGGTTCTGATCGGGGAGCCCGGCGTGGGTAAAACCGCGATTGCCGAGGGCATGGCCCTGCGCATCATCAACGGTGACGTGCCGGAGTCGTTGAAAGATAAAAAGCTGCTTGCGCTCGATATGGGTGCGCTGATCGCCGGTGCGAAATATCGCGGTGAGTTCGAAGAACGCCTCAAGGCCGTTCTGACCGAGGTCACCGAGGCCGCCGGTGAAATCATCCTGTTCATCGACGAGATGCACACGCTGGTCGGTGCCGGGAAATCCGATGGCGCGATGGACGCCGCCAACTTGATCAAGCCTGCGCTTGCCCGGGGTGAGTTGCACTGTATCGGTGCGACCACGCTGGATGAGTATCGCAAGTACGTGGAAAAAGACGCGGCCCTTGCGCGCCGGTTCCAGCCGGTTGTGGTACAGGAGCCGACTGTCGAGGACACGATCAGCATCCTGCGCGGCATCAAGGAAAAGTACGAGCTACACCACGGTGTGCGTATTTCAGACTCGGCTTTGGTGTCGGCAGCGACCCTGTCGCATCGCTACATCACTGATCGCTTCCTGCCCGATAAAGCTATCGACCTTGTCGATGAAGCGTCGGCTCGCTTGCGGATGGAAGTGGACAGCAAGCCCGAAGAACTCGATCAGCTGGATCGCCAGATTCTGCAGATGCAGATCGAGGAACAGGCGCTGAAGCTCGAAGATGATGCGGCATCGAAGGATCGTCTGGAAACCTTGCAAAAGGATCTGGCCGATCTGCAGGAGCAATCCGCTGAGATGACTGCACAGTGGCAAGCCGAACGTGACAAGCTGGCTGGTGCGCGCGATCTGAAGGAACAGCTCGACAAGGCACGGGCCGACCTGGAAATCGCCAAACGCGAAGGCAACCTCGCCAAGGCGGGTGAGCTGTCCTATGGCGTCATCCCCGAGCTTGAGAAAAAGCTGACCGAGGCCGAAAACGCCGAAAGCAGCCAGATGATGGCCGAGGAAACGGTGCGTCCGGAACAGATCGCTTCGGTGGTCGAACGCTGGACCGGTATCCCGACCTCGAAAATGCTGGAAGGCGAGCGCGAAAAGCTGCTGCGGATGGAAGACGATCTGCATTCACGCGTGATCGGTCAGGATGCAGCGGTGACCGCCGTGTCCAACGCTGTGCGCCGTGCTCGTGCAGGTTTGAACGACGAAGGCCGTCCGCTGGGTTCGTTCCTGTTCCTCGGACCAACCGGCGTGGGGAAAACCGAGCTGACCAAGGCGGTGGCGAACTTCCTGTTCGACGACGACAACGCGATGGTGCGCATCGACATGTCCGAGTTCATGGAGAAACACGCGGTTGCCCGTCTGATCGGGGCGCCTCCGGGCTATGTCGGCTATGACGAAGGCGGTGTGCTGACCGAAGCCGTGCGGCGCAGGCCCTATCAGGTTGTGCTGTTCGATGAGGTCGAAAAGGCGCATCCGGATGTGTTCAACGTGCTGTTGCAGGTACTGGATGATGGTGTGCTGACCGATGGTCAGGGCCGTACGGTGGACTTCAAGCAGACGCTGATCATCCTGACCTCGAACCTCGGCTCTCAGGCGCTCAGCCAGTTGCCCGACGGTGCCGACAGTGCACAGGCACGGCGGGATGTGATGGATGCGGTCCGGGCGCATTTCCGGCCCGAATTCCTGAACCGTCTGGACGAAACGATCATCTTCGACCGCCTGAAACGGGATGATATGGATGGCATTGTCGATATCCAAATGGCACGCCTGCAAAAACGCCTGGCCGCGCGGAAGATCGAGCTGGTTCTGGACGACGGGGCTAAGGAATGGCTGGCCAACGAGGGCTATGACCCGGTCTTCGGTGCTCGCCCACTGAAACGCGTGATCCAACGCGCCTTGCAGAACCCGCTGGCCGAGGCGCTGCTGGCGGGTGAGATCAAGGATGGCGAGTCTATTCCGGTCACCGCCGGGGCCGAGGGCCTGATCATAGGCGATCGGCTGGGCACGTCTGAGCGACCACGACCGGATGATGCCGTGGTGCATTGAACCTAAACTGATTGTTGAATGGACCCGCTTGACTGGTGGGTCCATTCTTGAATTTACCCGCGTTTTTTTGCGACTAACCCCCGGCTTGTCCGAGAGGGTGGGCCAGATGGGAAAGAATAGACCGTTTCGCAATCAAAATCTGCTTCATCTAGCAGCTTTAAGATTTCCGCGCACTGAAACGTTCTATGTCGCCATTGCAACCAGATGATGGCGTTACACCAATGTGGCTTTGATACTACCAAAAACAGGCGACCACCCGGGCGCAGCAGTCTGTGAATGTCTTGCAAGGCTTAGGACGGATCTGCGCAATGTTCAATCACATGGGCCGCAAGAGCTACGCTCACGGGGTCTAGATTGACATTACCTAGCACCCCTTGGGCTAGTTCTGGTTCGACCCCCCGCGCCCGCAGAGCCTTTTGGCCTTGCCTGATCATCCCCGCGCTGGGTTCAAGTAAGGTTAACCTGGCCGGTTTTCCGTGGACCGCTACCCAGGCCTCGGCGAAGGACGCAGTGCCAGCCCCAATATCGACCACATGTGTCGCTTCGTCAGCGACAGGCAATCCCGAGGTCAGGAATTCTAGGTAGCCATCATAGTACCCAAGCGCGCGCATCTTGTCCCGCCACCGGGGCGCGGCTGTATCGTAACGATGCGTGATTTCGGCAATGGGTTTGGGCATCGGTCCGTGCTTTGAAGGTATGCTGCATCACTAGTGCATCGTGGCTTTAGACCAACGCGAATATCCGTGCCGGACCTCCGGTGCCGCCAGCATGTTTCGGTGCGCCGATGACCAGCGTGGCCCCCGCGGCCGGAACCCGATCCAGGCCCGCAAGGCATTCGATGCCAAACCGGCCCGAGGGCAGCCAGGCATAGTGGGTGGCGAAATCAGCAGACATGCCGTGATCCAGCGACAGGGTATCCACCGCAATCGACCGCGCGCCGGTGTCTTCCATTAACATCTGCGCCGCTTCGACGTGAAACCCGGGATAGTGCTGCACCTCACCGTCGAAATTGCGGAACCCGTCCGTGGCGGTCTTGCCGGACCAACCGGAATGCATCGCTACGCAAGCGCCGTCGGGGATGTCTCCGTTGGCCGCAATCCACGCCTTCAGATCGTCCGGGGTAACGCGGGTGTCGGCGTCTTCGACCGCGCGGGCGGCGATATTGACGACACAAAGCGGCGCGACCAGATCGGTCACCGGTATCTCATCGACCGACATGCCATCTGCGGAGAAATGCAGGGGCGCATCTATATGCGTGCCGGTATGTTCGTTGATCGACAGATTGAACAGGTTAAAGCCGTGATCCGCGAAGTTGAACGCCTGTTCGGCGGAAATGCCGGGTTCGCCTCCCCAGGTCGGAAAGTCGGGGCTGAGCGTATGGGTCATGTCCTCGACCCCGCCATGACCTGCGGCCAGCGCTGCTGGTGCAATCGCTCCGGTGGTCGCAGCCGCAACGCTCGTGGCGGCAGCAGCTTTGAAGAAACTCCGCCGCGACAGCATTCTGTCTTTGACGGCATTCATAACGCAGATGTCACACATTCTTCTTCTCCCACTGGTGGATTTCAATCGTTGGATGGGTCGTCCATCTTTTCCCTTGTTGGTAATACCTGCGGCCCAGCCTGCATTTTTGAGGCCTGCGTTGTAAAGGTGGTGACCACAGGTGGTGCCGCGACAACAGCCTCACCCCCTTGATACGTTACAAACTGGTCGCTCAATCGTGAGGCCTGTTTCCTTGGCTCTGTGCTATCAGCGGACTACCTCACCTCAGAGGATGTATGAAGACGGAGACTTAGATGGCGCATCGCTGGACCAACACATTGACACATGCCGACGTCACCCCCCGGGCGGCGTTTCTGAACCGGCGCCAGATGATGGTCGGGATGGCGGGTGTCGGATTGGCAGGGCTGGCGCAGGGGGCAGCCGCGCAAGAGGCGCTGGAGCCGAATATCTGGGAAGAGATCACCGGTTATAACAATTATTACGAGTTTGGTACGCGGAAAGAAGATCCTGCAAAATACGCCTATACTCTTGTTACTGAGCCGTGGAGCATCAAGATTGACGGTCTGGTGGACAAGCCCGGCGATTACAATTTCAAGGACATCCTGTCCGAAATGACCGTCGAAGAACGGATATACCGGTTTCGCTGTGTCGAGGCATGGTCGATGGTGATCCCTTGGAACGGGTTTGAACTGGCCGACCTGCTGAACATGGCCGGTGTTCAGGAAGGCGCCAAATACGTGGCCTTTGAAACCGCTTATCGTCCAGATGAAATGCCGGGTGTTCAGTATCCGGTTCTGGACTGGCCGTACCGTGAAGGTCTGCGGCTGGACGAAGCAATGCACCCGCTGACCCTGATGGCCACTGGTATTTATGGCCGGCCGATCCCGAACCAGAACGGCGCACCGTTGCGTCTGGTGGTTCCGTGGAAATACGGGTTCAAATCCATCAAGTCGATCGTGCGCATTACGGTGTCAGATGTTGAGCCGCCGACAAGCTGGAACATGGCCGGTCCGCGCGAATATGGTTTCTATAGTAACGTGAACCCCAATGTGGATCACCCGCGCTGGTCGCAGGCCTCGGAGCGCCAAATCGGCGGTGGGCTGTTTGCCAAGCGCATCCCGACGCTCATGTTCAATGGCTACGAGGACGAGGTCGCCGGGCTTTACGAAGGCATGGATCTGTCCAAGCATTATTGAGAGTATGAGCGCGCTGAACCAGATATTCCGTCGGATCCCTGATTGGGCCGTCTATTTGCTGGGGGTCCTGCCGGCACCCTGGCTGTTCTATCAAGGGCTGACCGGAGGTTTGGGTGCCGACCCGATTGAGGCTCTTGAGCATAAGTACGGCAAACTGGCATTGCAGTTTTTGATTGTTGTTCTGGCTATATCGCCCCTGCGCAGGTTTGTCGGCGTGAACCTGATCAAGTTCAGGCGGGCGCTGGGCGTTTTGACATTTATATATATCAGTCTGCATCTTTTGGTTTGGCTGGTATTGGATGTGCAGGCCCCCGGGCAGATCTGGGCGGACATCCTGAAGCGCCCCTATATAACTGTGGGTATGGCGGCATTTGTTCTGACGCTGCCACTGGCCGTGACGTCGAACAACTTTTCAGTACGGCAGCTTGGCCCGGGCTGGCGCGCGCTTCAGCGTTTGGTCTATCCGGCAGCAGTTCTGGGGGGCGTGCATTATGTAATGCAGGCCAAAGGATTTCAGATCGAACCCTTGATCTATTTGTCCGTGATTTTGGCTTTGCTTGCTTTGCGCCTACCGATCTCGACCCTGATGAGCCGATTCCGAGGTGCGATTCCGCCCGACTCGGCCTGAGTCTGCCAGCAAGCCTGTGCGAAACACAATTTTTCGTACGCATCTTGGCGGTTGGTCGCCGTATTTGGGCGCGGTTCTATTTGTAAGCATTTGTTTTATTTCAGTAAATAATTGTTTTGAAGATTTTCGAGAGTTTCGGGAATTTTCTGCTTGCGGTGTATGTTTGTAATGCTTAGAACCCCCTTCACCGGCGCTGCTGAGGCGCTTGTGACACACTG